>JAHEFC010000085.1 GCA_024640385.1 Sphingobacteriales bacterium | reverse complement strand
CGGCATTATACGGGTTATGGAGATTTTATTTATTGAGGGCAGTATATAATGAAGCACTTACACACAGTGAGAAGATCCTTAGCCTCGCTCAGAACAGCAATGATCCGCTGAACCTTGTAATAGCACACAGAGCAGCCGGATCCACCAATTTTTATTTGGGTAATCTTGATTCTGCCTGGTCACACCTGAAAGAGGTGATATCTTCTAATACAGCCCCTAAGCAACGAACCGGTACATTACTTTACGACGTAGTGGATGCCTGGGTGACGTCAAGATCATATGCCTCCTGGACCCTCTGGCTTCAGGGCTATACTGACCAGGCAATGAATCAGTGTTTGATGGCCATCGAAGCAGCAGATCAGATGAATCATCCATTCAGTAAAGCATTGACAAATAGCTTTGCTTCATGGCTTTATCAGTTTAATGGAGATAGTGGGAGAACCATTCTATATGCGCAACAAGGATTGGAGATCGCCGAAGAAAATGGATTTGCTTTTTGGGTAGGATGGGGTAAAGTGTTGGAATGCTGGGCGAAGGATGTGGAGGGTGATGGCATTCAACTGTCTGCCATGCAAGACGGGCTTGATATATGGTATGCTACCGGGTCTAAACTCGGCTCCTCATATTTCCTCTTCTTAATGGGCGAAAGGTTCCTGGCACATGGTGATCTTGCGGGTGCCTGGCAGAACCATAACAGGGCTAAAGAGTTTATTGAGAAGTCTGGAGAACATTTTTGGCAGGCTGAAATTTATAGATTTGAAGGTTTGCTGCATCTGGCATCTGAACAACCTGAAATAGAAAAGGCCGAATATTGTTTCCGTAAGGCTCTTGAGATCGCTGCAAGTCAAAAGGCGAAGAGTCTCGAGTTGAGGGCAGCCATAAGTTTGGCAAAACTGCACGCAAATTCTCCACACAAAACCGAGAGCCTGCAGATACTCCATGAAGTGGTCAACTGGTTCCAGGAAGGTCTGGACCTGCCCCAAATGCAGGAAGCCAGGTCCATTCTGAAAGAGTCGTGATTCGGTGGAGGTTACTGATCTGCAAGCGAGGCAGTCAGGCCTTGCAGCAAACCGGTGACGCTACTGAACAGATCCTTGTTGTCAACAACAAAAAATAAGCCTCCACGTCCGTTCTGATGGATGTTGCACGATAGTTCGTTATTATGAAGAGGGTCTTTGATCTCACTAAGCGCGCCCATCTGGTTCATGTCTCCAAATATGGCGTATGGCTTGGTTTTATCTGTTGACACCCCGATCTTTGCATGATTGCCGGTAGTTGTTGGTTTGCCTCTTAGTCCTATGGATTGATCATCCCATGTACCGCTAAGTGCGATCTCTACAGCGCCTGCTTTGCCCACCCCCTCTGATGGCCAGCATTTGATCTCAGTTTTGTCATTGGTAGAATATATTTCAGGAGCACCCCACCAGGATGCAACACGCAACGGTAATCCTCCCAGCTTGGCAGAAACCAGTTGCCAGGGAGGGCAGTTAAGCAGCGAAGGCTTCGATATGATCTTTACACCGCTGCTTAGGGTAGCTATGGTCATTTCTTTACTGGGTGATAGTACCCCCAACTGACTCACCAGGACCTGTATGTTAGCAGGGCCTCCGTTCCTTACGATCTGGAGATCATTTGGAGCGGTAACAACGCTGGCATTTTTCAGTGCATTCAATATGATCTCCAGGTCTGCCGCGTTGATCTTCAAACAAAAAAAATGCTGGCTTACTTCCACATCGTCGTCTGTGACACATCCAAGCGTATTGCCATCTGTTTTTCTCGGATGTGATCTGCTTCCGGAAGCAGGCCAGGAAGGTGTTGAAACCTGCAATACAAAACCATCTCCATCATTATTCCAGGCTAGCATGCCCTTGGAATGACCCCAGGGGATATCCCGGTTTTCCCAGACCCTTTTTCCATTTTTATTCTCGCCGGGTTTTCCCATACCATCATCAGGATCACCGTAAAACTGATCATTCCAGATGAGATAATTACAATCATTTGAATCATATACCTGGGCAAATGTTGCCCCGAGTGGATCCTTAAGTGTAGTACCTATACACTCTGTATTATTTTTAGTCAGAACAGGATGCTTACTTGATGCAACTGCATATTGCTGACCATGGCGGATATTGACTTTTTGGGGTTCGCCTTTGGCGTCAGTAACCTGGTTTCCAAGACTGTCCTTTACAATTTTATATGACTTGAACGTTCCTCCAAATATGCCTGTATCTCCAACATCTCCCTTATCAGGATCACCGAACTTTGGAACCTTTCCGTTGACAGCACCCCCAGGGAATGTAGCGCTGTTGAACTTGAATGCAAAGAACCAATCTACAGGTTCGCCTTCCGAAAGTAATGGTAAGGGGACTTTTGATGCAGGCATATTAATGTGTTTAAACAGGATTAATCTCACCAGGGCATGATGGATGTCAAATGCCTTGTCCCTCCGACTCATGCCTAAAATACAACTAATCTTCTATTGAACAATCTATTATCCGATCCGGTGAAAATGAATATAATGTCGTTAAGAATATATACATTCAGCACAACCTTGATCCTCATGACATACATTCGTTTTTTTCTTACTATCTGCATCGTTGCATTATGCTTGCCGGCATGTGATGGTCCCTCTGCCAACAAAATTTCAAAGTCTGGTGAAAAATCAACTGGCGATACCATTGCCATCAAACTTGAACTGGTAACTACCGGTGTTGAAACCCCGATCGAATATAACGTGTCGCCCGATGATTCCCATAGGGTATACATAACCGATGTGAACGGGAAAATTTGGATACTGCAGAATGATTCATTATACGCCAAACCATTTCTGAACATTTTTGATAAAATTGGGCCACATGATAAAAAGACCGGTATTGGCGCAATTTCCAGTGTTGCTTTTCACCCTTCATATGCATCTAACGGCAAATTCTATGTGTGTTATAACATGCCTGCTAAGATCAAATCACACACCTGTACACTGGTAGTATCTGAGTTCACTAACCGGGATATAGGCCAGCCTGTGGCGGACCTGTCCACAGAACGCCGGGTCATTGAGTTTGATGGAAAGAACATAGGGGCCAACGGATCACAGATCCGTTTCGGACCTGATGGATTTCTATATATATCTGTTGGGGACGATGGTATTGGAGACAGTGCTTATGTATACAAGGCCCAGAACCTGAAATATTTTAATGGAAAGCTACTTCGAATAGACGTAGATCAAATTCCCTATGGCGTTCCGGCCGACAATCCGTTTGTCTCGGTCAAAGATGCAAAGCCAGAGATATGGGCCTATGGTTTCCGTAAGATGTGGCGTTTTTGCTTTGAACCTAAAACGAATTTGTTGTTTGGTGCGGATGTAGGGCAGGATAAAGAAGAGGAAATTGATCTTGTGACTAAAGGCGGTAACTATGGATGGCCTGTTTCAGAAGGTGACAGCAGCTTTAAGAATGATGGAGCATCCGGTCACCCTGAGTTCATAGCGCCGATTGATGACTATGTACGGACAGTTGGCATCTGTGTTATCGGAGGTGATTTTTATCATGGTTCAGGGATCCCTTTATTAAAAGACAAGTATGTATTTGGAGATTTTAACGGCTCCATGTTCGTATTGGTGAAAGATGAAAAGGGAAATTGGGAAAGAAAACCTGTGAAGATATCAAACAAAGGAGAAGAACTTTTTCTGATCTGCGGATTTGGAGTTAATGAAGTTAATGAACTAATTGTTATGGGATTGTTGAATACCAAAACAGGGCAGAAGGGAGCCGTTTACAGGATTTTGAAAGCTTAATCAATTGTTTCCATGTCAGTCAACATCCGAAAAGCCGAAATAAGGGACTTCCCGGAAGTCTTTCAATTGATCAGGGATTTTGCCATTTTCATCAGAAAACCTGAATATGTTTCGATCACACCAGAACAGATGGCGGAGGACATAGATCATTTCAACTGTCTTATTGCAGTGGATGAAGACAGGATCATAGGCTTTGCTACATTTTTCTTCGCATACTATTCCTGGACGGGAAGGGCTGTTTACCTGGATGACCTTTATGTGTCTGATTCATACCGTGGAACCGGGATCGGGAATAGACTATTTGATGCTGTTTATGAAATAGGTAGAAGGGAAGGGTGCAGGAACATGAAATGGCAGGTTTCAAAATGGAACAGCAAAGCCATTGGGTACTACAAGCAAAAAGGTGCAACCATTGATGATATAGAGATCAACTGTAATCTCCGCATACGAAGCAGGGAGGAGCCAGGAGATAAGTCCCGTTTATGATTTCCACTTAGCGAAGTGATCATCACTGCATTTTATTGGTGATCGGATAGTTGATTTTTTTTGCAGATCCCGATAGCATGATTTTGGTCAGAATCCATTCCATTGCTGATCAATAATTTTGTTGTATGATCAGGGACCGGCACCTTGCTTCTATTCTGTTCACTGATATAGTTGGCTATTCAGCTATGATGCAACATGATGAGTTGCTGGCAGTGAAAACGATCAAGCACTATCTTTCTGTGCTACATGAAAAAGTTCCTGCACATGGGGGTGAAGTTCTGAATGACTATGGTGACGGCAGCCTTTGCATTTTTCATAGTGCGATAGATTCATTGAATTGTGCGATTGAGATTCAGGAAAGTCTTAGAACAGATCCTGTTGTGCCACTGAGGATTGGCTTACATGTTGGCGAGATCTTTTTTGAAGACGGTAAAGTGATGGGTGATGCTGTTAATGTGGCATCCCGTGTTCAATCCCTGGGACTGGCTAATACAATACTATTTTCCTCAGAGGTGCTTACTAAGATCAGGAATCATCCCGAATACAAATATGTGGCTTTGGGAGACTTTGAATTTAAAAATATAGATGAACCTCTTGGAATATATGCTCTGGTCAATAACGGACTTGAAGTTCCGGCGAGAGATCAAATGAGTGGGAAATTGAAGGAGAAAAAAGCAACAGGACCATGGAAAATAGCTATGCCGACCATAGGATCAATTCTATTGCTTCTATTGGTTGTTTTTTTTGTGATAAAATGGAAAACCGGAGCATCTGGTAAGGCAAAAGCAGAGAACTCGATAGCCGTGCTCTATTTCGATAATATGAGTGATGATCCGGAACAGCTATATTTCAGTGATGGGATCACCGAAGAGATCACTTCCCGGTTATCAAATATCCCGGACCTCAGAGTTAAGAATCGAAAGGCTGTTTTACAATACAGGAATCAACAGAAGCCGATGAGGGTGATTGCCAGGGAGCTAGGGGTCAGCAAGATTCTGCAGGGTAGCGTTAGAAAACAGGGCAATGAAGTCATGATCACGGTTCAACTCATTAATGGTGCAACAGAAGAGAATCTATGGAGTATTACCTATAACAGGGATTTGAAAGACATATTTAATGTACAGTCAGATATTGCTCAGCAGGTTGCTTCTAAATTCGATCTTCGGTTCTCTGCGGCAACAAGGGATAAACTGAAACGTTCTCCAACAACAAATGCCGCGGCATATGACCAATATTTGAAAGCAATTGGCTATGCAAATTTGGAGAGTGGTCTGGGGGGCAACCTGACATTCAGCAGAATGGCTATTGATCTTTTGAAGAAGGCCATTCTGAAAGACAGTTCTTTTGCAGATGCCAAAGCCAGGCTGAGCGAACGATATGCTTATATTGCTGCTAATTCAGATGAACCCGAAAGATGGCTCGATTCGGCCGATTATTTTGCCAGGGAAGCCATTCGGACTGATCCTCAGAGTGAGACCGGTTATATTTCTTTGGCTAACGTTAGATCTGTCCGCGGGCAAATTGATGAAAGCCTCGAGCTGTTAATGTCTGCTGAAAGGATAAAACCATTTTCTTCCACAGTTGCCATCACGAATATTTACCTGGCTAAACATGCTTTTGGCAAAGTGTATGAATGGTTGGAGAAAGCTAAATTAAATGACCCTTATGATCCCATACCCTATGCTACGGAATGTTGGATGTACATGAGCCTGGGCATGCTTGATTCCATGAAGGTATGTATAGACAGGGCCCGAATGCAGTTAAAAGAAGCTGCTGAAATGGATCAGCCATTACTTCATTATTACCTGTTCACAAATGATGAGACGGAATATCGAAATCTAAGCAGAAAAATATATGCGCGTGATGAAAAGCAATATACATACAGCATGGGGAGGTATTATATATTCCAGCGGAATTGGAATATGGCAGATTCTTTTTTCAGGATCTCAGCAAAGCCTGATGAAATGGATGCCGGATTGATAAAAATGCAAACCGGGCAGAAGGATGCAGGAAGGCAGATGATTGAAAAAACCATTGCAGAGCGCATTCGGTTCGTGAAATATTACCATGCCTGGCATGCATATGATATCAGCCGATGTTATGCATCCTTGTCAGATCATAGATACATTGATTATTTCTACAAGGCATTTGAAAAAGGCTGGAACGACTATATCTGGTTCAAACATGATCCCTTTTTCGACCCGGTAAGAAATACACCTGAATTCGTAAAGCTGTGGAATGATTACAACATTAAGAATGAAAGATTCAAGGCAGATCTTTACCGGAGCATTAAAAGGCTGAAAAACTGAATATCACTCAGCTCTCATTGCGGCAACCGGCACCGCTTTACCCGCCTGTTTTTGTTTGACCGTATTGTTGGCCATTCTTTTCAGATAGGCATTGGGATCATGATAAACAGCTCCTTCAGGTAACCATTCATACCATATACCCAGGTCTTTTTTGATCATGTTCATGTAAAAATCAGGAAGTATGGAAGTCTCACCTTCGAAATATGCCCTGAATTTCCTGTCTTCTATCAGGTTCTGGCGGATCTTGCGATAATACATTTCCCGGCCATGGCCTTCCTGGGAAACTGCTCTCATCAGGTTCATCCACTTGGAGGTGTAATATGGAGTTGCAGTAAAGCGCCTGTAGATCGCCTTGGGTGAAAAACTATATGCAGTCAGGTCGATCACCTTTTCATAGAAATCTACCCACTCATAGTTTTTGGGTTTGAGATTCATAGCAAGGTGGTTATTCAGGAAATGGAAGGGGAACGGCAAAACACGTCCCTGCTTCTGGTATTCCAGGTTAAGAGGTGCTGCTTCTCCGAATGCCGATAATAAAGAATAACCCGGAAATGCTGCAGGCGATTTATCAATGAAGCGCTTTGTCAGTTGAAAAGGTTCATCCCCTTCGTCGCAATCCATTCCCAACACGAAATTCGTTTGCACATAAGAAAGGTACCTGAAGAGCATATTCACATGCCCGGAGATCTGGTTCACTTTTTCCTCTCCTGAAATGTGTGACGATTTGGATTTATTACCCAGATCGTACCATGATTCGATGCCCGGTAACATGGCTCCAAAGCCATTTTCCTGCATCACTTTCAGGTGGTCTTCAGTGAGAATGGACAGACTGCTCTCCGCTATGAATCGGAAGCTCTTGGGAGGAGCCGCCGTGGCGATCGCTCGTAAATTGTCTTCGAATCGTACGCCGAAATTCGGATCGTGCCAGGCGATCGTGGGCTTTTTGAATTTTGTAAGCAGGAATTGAAGGTCGTCGCGCATGACATCAAAATCAAGAGCCTGGTAGGGCTGCGTGGAATCAATGCAGAACGAGCAGGTATAGGGGCAACCCATACTTGCGATCATGGGCACTATTTTGATGAAAGGCGCTTTTTTCAGCGTTGATTCTATGAATTTCCATCTTTCTCTGACACTGGGCAGGCTATCGGGTTGTTTAGCCGCTGAGAGAAACAAGCCCTGCGGTTTATGGGGTACGCAATTATCAAGTACTTCAGCGATGGTTGATTTATTAGTGAGTCCCAATACATAATCAAAATACTTCAGCGAATCATCGGGATAACAACGGGCATGAGGGCCGCCAAGCACGGTCACCGCACCCTGGCTGCGGAAATAGTTACTTAGAGAATAGGCAAGCATGGAAGCCTGGGTAAAAGAACAGATAAACACAATGTCAACTCCTTTTGGAAGTTCCTTACGCATATCTTCCAGCCCCATATACACAACCAGTTTCACTTCGTGGCCCTGCTCTTCACACCAGGTGGCTACAACCTGGGGCATTATGCTGGCAAGGTTCGCATGCATGATCCTGGCCCAAAGCGTTTTATTAGGCCCTTTGCTTACTAGGTCAATAATTCCAATTTTTAACTTCCGCATATTTCAAAACATTGTGAATAGGTTCCTTCTACACCAACAACTTTGGAATCATGGATTGCAGAAGTTGTAAAAACAGAAAGGAGAGAATTAGATGAAATGATCATGATTCATCCTAATGTAATCTTTTTCATTGATATATCACGCATTTCCTTGAATAAGCTGATCATTTGATGCAAATAACTGTTTGTCTTAACATTTGCCGAATGAATATATGTTTTGTAAAATACAGCCGGATCAACTTGAGCTATAGACGGAATATGGTTTTTTCCTGCTATGGAACATAATTCATATCTTTTATAGGTATATATATGAAGTCTACCCTGTACATAGCCCGAATTGCTTTTATTTTGTTGTTTTTTGTTAGCGGTGTCACCCAGGCCCAGTTGAACTCTGATAACCTTGTACTGTATAAGGAAAAAGAAGGTTTGCCTGCCTTGCAGGTCAATGATGTGTTGGCAGACAGGCATGGCTTTTTATGGATCGGTACCAGCAACGGATTAGCGAGGTTTGACGGCTATGAGTTCAAAAGATTTTTCTTCAATCCCAATGACAATAATTCTTTTCATGGGTTGACCATCTGGTCCATTTTTGAAGACAGGTCGGGGGTCATTTGGGTGGGAGCTGGTCCTTCCTATCTGAATGCCTACAACCCGGTTACTAAAAGATTCACTCAATATCCTTTTGCCCACCTGCTGAACAGGACGGAGGTCACAGAAACCGATATACGATCCATTGTGCAGGATAAAAAGGGGCGTATTTATTTTGGTATCGATACCTATTATAGCGATGGTTTGAAAAATGCACTGGTATATAAAGATGAGGATGATGATTCGCTCAGGCTTTTCAAAACGCCTGACCAGATAGAGATCAACAATGTGATAAGGCTTGTCAGAAGTGAGGATGATGAGATATTCGTTGTCACCTATTCCGGTGTTTTACGGATCGACAAAAACAGGCGCATCAGCAGGTTTGATCTGATCAATGAGGTTACCGTTGGGCAAAATGATAATCCTGAAGATATTGTATTTGACAACGAAGGAAACCTCTGGTGTGTGAGCAGGGAACTCAGGTTATACCAGGTGAACCGAAACCTTGACAGTATTAAAAAGTATGATTTTCCGCAATTGAAAGATGACAACAGGTTTCGCATCAATTCTGTGTTGTTGGCTGAAGATAACGGTGATCTCTGGATCGGATCAGATGGCGGGTTAAGTCGCTTTAACAGGAAATCAAATACCATTTCAAAATTCAATACGGGTAATAACAGTCAATTTGGAAGTTATGGAGTGATGTCGCTGGCCAAAGACGGTTTTGGTAATGTATGGGCCGGCGGTTTTCTTGACGGACTGCTCAAGTATGAGAATAAGCCACAATTCAAATCATTTACTTACCAGTTGAACAAGCCCGGTACTATGGCCCCGGGCTGGGCTTCCCTGATGGTGCAGGACAAGGACGGTAAAATATGGATAGCCACGGGTGGGTCTGAAAAGTTTTCAGGGTTCAACAGTGTTGACCTTGAAACCGGCAATATAAAGGTGTATCCTTATCGTAGCCTGCATCCGGTTTTGGGCGGCGTGAATGCTTTCTGGATCGATGAATCCGGTGAATTGACGCTGCAGGGTACCACAAGGACGGGTAATTCCATTTCTGCAGGATTGTTCTCATTTTCAAAAAGCCCGGATAAACTGAAAACAGTTCCGTCGAATGCGGTCCCCAATTCCGTGTACCTATATCATTTGAAAGACAGTAAGGGGAATGAATGGCTCTGTACAGCTACCGGATTGGCAAGAAAAGGAAGGGTCGATAGTAGTTACCAAACATATGACCTTAGCAAACTGCCCGGGTCAAACAGCGCCAGCAACGAAATAACCCATGCGTTTGAGAGCAAAAAACATGGACTTTGGCTGCTGACCAATAACGGATTGTTTCTTTATGACTACCAGGCTGACCGGATCACCAGGCATGGCTTTGATAAAAGTTTCGGTGATGTGCTGATCACACAGGATATCAATTCATTGTATGAAGGTGACGACGGAATAGTCTGGATAGGTACCTGGCAAGGCGGCCTTGCGCGATATGACGTGGAGAATAAAAAGATAAAGAGTTATACAAGGGATGACGGATTACCTTCCATGAGTGTACAGGCGATCTTGCCAGATGATAAAACCAACAGCCTTTGGTTGAGTACGTTCGAAGGATTGAGCCGTTTTGACCTAAAGACCGGGAAGTTCAGTAATTATTCGCTTGCAGATGGCATACAGGGTTTGCTGTTTGCAGATGGTGCAGCCCTGATCACAAAGGACGGTCATTATGTCTTTGGCGGTAATAACGGTATCACTGTTTTTAAGCCGGAGCAGATCGGTACGAATTCGATACCACCCCGGGTGCTTCTCACAGATCTTAAACTTTTCAATAGATCTGTTCTGCCCGGTGAGGGATCAGTACTGAAAAAGCCCATTTTTGAAACTGACGAGATCACACTGAAACATGATCAGAACAATATCTCATTTGACTTCATTGCTATCCATTATTCCAATCCATCGAAGAATAAATATGCGTACAAACTGGAGAATTATGATAATGACTGGCTGGACGTAGGGTTGGTTCATACGGCCTTTTATCCGAACCTTTCTCCTGGGGAATATGTGTTCAGGGTCAAAGCAGCCAATGACCAGGGGGTGTGGAACGAAAAAGGAGTTGCAGTAAAAATTACGGTACTTCCACCCTGGTGGAGGACGATCTGGGCCTATATAGGGTATGCATTGCTGTTAGGTCTAGTGGCATTCTTTACAGATCGTTATCTGCGGCACCGAATATTGGAAAAGGAAAGGGAGAAAAACAGGAACCGGGAACTGGAGCAGGCCAGGGAGATCCAGAAAGCATATGCCAACCTGGAACAGGCCCATGAGGCATTGAAATCTACCCAGAAACAATTGATCCAATCCGAAAAAATGGCTTCGTTGGGTGAGCTGACTGCGGGCATTGCCCATGAGATCCAGAACCCGTTGAATTTCGTGAACAATTTTTCAGAAGTGAACAAGGAGTTATCTGATGAGCTGATCGAAGCGGCAGCCAAAGGCAACCTGGATGAAGTGAAGCAGCTTGCAAATGACATCATGTTGAACGAAGAGAAGATCAGGTCGCATGGTAAGCGGGCAGATTCCATAGTTAAATCCATGCTGCTGCATTCAAGGGCCAATACGGGCCAGAAGGAACCTGTTGACATCAATGCTCTCGTGGATGAGTATGTTCGTCTTTCTTATCATGGCATGAGGGCAAGGGACAAAAACTTCAATGTGGAACTTGATACAATTTATGATAGTGCACTAAGCAAAGTATCTGTGATTCCCCAGGAGATCGGAAGGGTGATCCTTAACCTGGTTAATAATGCATTTTATGCTGTTAATGAAAAGAAAAGGTCTTCGGCCAATGGCTATGATCCCAAAGTGACCGTATCTACAGCTTCCGGTGAAGGTGGCGTAAATATAATGGTCACGGATAATGGGAACGGGGTGCCTGAATCCATCAGGGAAAAGATCATGCAGCCATTTTTTACCACTAAACCAGCCGGTGAAGGAACCGGACTGGGACTATCCCTGAGTTATGACATCATCAAGGCCCATCATGGAGAGATAAAAATGGAAATTCCAGAGGATGGGGGAACGAGGTTTGTAATAAGATTGCCATTGGAATCCTAAGGAAATGTATCTGTATTTTAACGCAGTTGTGGTCAGTAATTCCTAAGCAGGAATTCAATCTGAGTTTCAATCAACCGGAACCTGTTTATGAAATTCGTGACCGTATACAAATTTCAGTTTGCCTTCGATCTGTTTGGCCATCCAAGTCACTTCGCCTTTAACATCGAATTTTTCGCCTCCAAAGAATGTGATCGTTTCCCTGAATTTGGAATTTGCTGAAACAAGGTGGTCGTTGATCACTGTAATCTTCGGTTCAATAAAACC
>JAHEFC010000377.1 GCA_024640385.1 Sphingobacteriales bacterium | reverse complement strand
CACCTGGACCAGGATAGCCGGAGGTGTTCAGAATGCGTCTGATTCAGTGGGCGGATGGAGAGCATATAATACGGATCCACCAACCAACAGTGATTTGGGCTGGGGAAGGATCGCCATGGGGTTCTCGGCCAATGAAGATCTTTATGTACTGGTAGAGAATTATAAAGACGCTACAAATAATGTATCGGAGGCAGATCTGTTCCGGGCAAACATCACCGGTGCAACTCCCACCTGGAGCGCTAACCTCGGCAATAACTTGGTGGCCAAACTGAATGGCACAGAAGATAATTTTTTCAGGACCCAGGGCGGGTACGATATGGAGATCATCGGACATCCTGTCAATAACCAGATCATGTATGCCGGAGGGGTCAGCCTGTACAGATCAACTGATGGATTTTCTACAGCAGGTAACTCATATTATATGGGCGGAAATATAGGCGGAAGGGTTTCTTCCACTATTGACGATCCGGATAAAGTGTCACATGTTGATGTCCACCGGATCAGGTTTGATCCATCCCAACCGAACCGCATGCTCGTAACTTCAGATGGTGGAATTGCGATCACCAATGATGGAACCTCGTCCATAGTGTCGTGGGCAAATGGTAATTCGCAATATCAAACCATACAATACTATCATGTAGGGCTGGATCCATTAGTGGGGAACAGGAATTATTTTGGAGGCGCTCAGGATAACAATACAACTTTCAGGGATCAGACCGGGATCTTTGGACCCCTGCTCCCGGACTCCAATGATCATTACCTGATCGTGGGCGGAGACGGAGGACAGACTTATATGTTCAGGGCCAGTCCAACCCAGCCTTATTTGCTGGCATCGGTGCAGGAGCAGAAACTTTTCCGTGCACCTCTATTCGGTTCCGGCGGTCTTACAGAGATCACTCCGCAGAATATCGCCAAAGAAACTTTTGTCACTTATTGTCACCTGGATGAAGACAATCCAAGCTATCTCTATTATCCCAGTAACGATACACTATACAGAACTACCAGTCCCACAACCGTAAGTCCCACTTCCTGGACAAGGATGGGAGGCATAGACCAGGCGCTTTCAGGGCAGATATTTTCATTGGCAACAACAAGAGGAAATTATACATCTAACAACATGTTATTCATTGGAACAGCCAATGGAAAAATATACAGGCTGAAAGATCCGGCCAACGCCGATCCTTCAACAGCCCCTTCTAACATCGGACCCTCGTTCATGCCAAGTACGGTGCTGGTGAAAGACATTGCAGTAAATCCCCGCAATCATGATACGGTGATAGCTGTGGTGTCCAATTATAATGCAGCATCTATTTACTGGACAGGAAACGCCACGGCAGCCAGCCCAACCTGGGACATCATTGAGGGCAACCTTAACCTGCCGTCCGTAAGGAGTTGCGAGATCGTGGTAACCACGGCAGGAGTTGAATACTATGTGGGTACAACTGTTGGACTATTCAGTACCACAACAATAAATGGGAACAGCACTGCATGGACCAGGGAAGATGGCGGACCCGGCGGTATGATGAACACCAGCATAGTACAGTCACTGGCATACAGGTGGAAAGATAACACCATGATAGTGGGTACACATGGTAATGGTATGTTTGCTGCTTATATCGGAAATGCCATCAACCTGCCAACCGGAGTTAATGATCCCATCAGGGACGATAAGAACTTCATTGTTAAAGCATTCCCAACCATCACAAATAATATTCTGAACTACCAGGCAGGCACCATGCTCAATATCAGGAGCATACAGGTGCAGGTACATAATATCGGAGGACAGTTATTGTATAACAAGAACACTGCCTATGGAAGCGGATCTGTCAATGTAGGCACATTACCAAGAGGTTCTTATATTTTAACGATCACGAGTAACGACCGAAAGTACCAGTTTGTGCGAAGGTTCACTAAATCTTAACAAAGGAAAAGAGGACTTCGGTCCTCTTTTTTTATGCAATAAATTCCGACAGAGCATCATACAAACATGAAAGTGAATTTACTCATACTGGGATTGATGATCAGCATTACTCTGCAGGCGCAAAAATCAGGTGTAAAGCTCTATGGTTATAGCCAGGCAATTTCAAAAGGTACCAGGAATACCACTGTGAACGAAAACGGCGAAACGAAGATGGGAAAGAAAAGCCAGAGCAGGTCCATTCTGATTTATTTGGAAATACCTTCAGCATCGAAGCCGGACATCAAAGAGCTGTGGATCAATGGAGACAGATACCGGTTTGAGGTGGTACCTGAAAATGCTCCCGTTTTACTCCATACCGGGCTCAGCATGCCGGGGCAAAAAGAAGCTGTATTGATACCCGAAACAAAAAATGCGATCATCCGGATCGTTCCATTTGAAAAAATAGCTTCATCGGAGAAGGATAAACGAAAAATTGCAAAACAAAAAGCGCTCGTGGTATTCTATACCCTCAATACGAAATCCGGTTACCGGTCACTAGAAAAACTGGAAATACTGCCGGATATGGTTAACGAATAAAAGTGAGCCGCCTTACCAGGTGGCAGGTTACAGGTTACAGGTTGCAGGTGGCAGCATTTTCTGCAACCTGCCACCTGCCACCTGCCACCTGCAACCTGCAACCTGTAACCTGCAACCTGAAAATTAGGTATCTTCCAAAAAAAATGACATGTCTGCTCATCAATGGCACAAAGGAAGGGTTGTGATGATCAAAGAAGAAGCTCCCAATAACCATCGGTTTATCATCGAAATGCAGGATATGGAAAGGTTCGATTTTTATCCTGGTCAGTTTGTAACCCTTGATCTGCCGATCGGGGAAAAGAATTCGGAAAGATGGAGAAGTTATTCCATTGCTTCAGCACCGGACGGCACCAATAAATTCGAACTGGTGATCGTAAGAGCCGAAGGCGGTAAAGGCACTGAATTCATTTGGGATAACTGGAGCATAGGTTCGGAAGTACTTGTCCGCGGCCCACAAGGCAAATTTGTTCTCCCGGAATTACTCGACAGGGATCTTTACCTGATCTGCACGGGCACCGGTATAGCACCATTCCGTAGCATGATACACCATATCCTCAATAAAAATATCGCCCATAAACATATTTACCTTCTGTTCGGCTGCAGAACCAAAGCCGATCTGCTTTACTACTCCGAGATGAGGGACCTTGAATATAAAGATGAAAAATTCTCCTACCTGCCAACACTGAGCCGGGAGCAATGGGAAGGGAATACCGGTTATGTGCACGACATTTATAAAAAGCTTTTGCAAAATAAGCCCCCGGCTTATTTTTATCTCTGTGGCTGGAAGAACATGATCAACGATACCAGGCATAACCTACAGGAGCTGGGTTACGACAAAAAGGACATCCATTTCGAACTCTACGGCTGATCATGTTCATTGTTTCCAAGATCGTAGGATTTCTGCTTGATCCTTTTATATGGATCCTGTTGTTATTATTGGTATCAGTTTTCATTCATGACAATAAATGGAAAAAGACACTGCGCAGATCAGCGTTATTCTGTTTTCTGATCTTCTCCAATAACTACATCATCAATAATGCCTGGAACAGTTATCAATGGAAACCTGTAACACTTGCTCCCGGATCAAAATATCAGTCTGGTATCATATTAGGAGGACTTGCCGGCTATGATGAAGCACTGCACCAGGGCTTTTTCAGCCAGGCATCGGACCGTTTTATACAAACTGCGCGACTATACCACCTTGGCCATATCAGGAAGATCATCGTTACGGGTGGCAATGCCATTTTTGTCAAAGAATCAGGTTATAACGAAGCCGATTTCATTGCAAAGAATCTTCGCGATCTGCACATTCCGGCATCTGATATCCTGGTAGAAAAACTTTCCCGGAACACTATCGAAAATGCCCGGTTCTCCAAAAAATTAATGGACTCTGTTCACACTGCCGGGCCAAGCCTTCTGATCACCTCTGCAGTACACATGCCCAGGGCGCTGAAGGTTTTCATCAAACAAGGTATTGATGTAGAGCCTTATCCCTGCAATTACAGGGTATTGCCAGTTGATGCTGAGCTCACGTGGAAAAGCCTGATCCCTTCCCAGGAAGCATTTGGGAAGTGGAATATTTTGCTAAAGGAGATTATAGGTATCATTTTAATTTAGAGAGTCAGAGTGGCTGAGAGACAGATAGTAAGAATACTAATTCTGGCTCTCTGACTCATTTACTCTCTGACTCTCTTGACTAAAACGAGTTTTTAACTATATTTTTCAATT
>JAHEFC010000084.1 GCA_024640385.1 Sphingobacteriales bacterium | reverse complement strand
CCCAATGAGTCTTTCCGAAAATACTGCCCTGGTCAAATCCCTTGCACATCAGTTGGGATTCTCCTATTGTGGTATAGCCAAAGCTGTAAAGCTTGACGATGATGCGCGACGGCTGGAGCTCTGGCTCAATAAAGGCATGCAGGGCTCCATGAAATACATGGAAAATCATTTTGACCTGCGCATTGATCCAGCCAGGCTGGTGCCCGGCGCCCGTTCAGTGATCACGATGCTCTACAACTATTTCCCTGCAGAATCACAGTCCAATTCTTCGTTTAAAGTATCCCGCTATGCATTTGGAAACGATTATCATGAAGTGATCAGGCCAAAACTCAGGCAACTCCTGGCTCAACTCGAGGCACGTATCGGGAAAATTGAAGGCCGCGGCTTTGTTGATTCGGCACCGGTGCTTGAACGCTCATGGGCATTGAGGTCAGGATTGGGATGGATCGGGAAAAATGGCAATATCATCAACAAGAACTCAGGTTCATATTTTTTCATAGCCACCCTGATCACAGACCTGGAACTGGAATACGATGACCCCTATGCGAAAGACTTCTGCGGTTCCTGCACGCGGTGTGTAGATGCCTGCCCTACCGAAGCAATAAAACCAGGTAAAACAGTCGACGGCAGCAGCTGTATTTCCTATTTTACCATCGAATTGAAAGATGCAATGATTCCCGGTAGAATGGATGGCAAATTCGATAACTGGATCTTCGGCTGTGATATCTGCCAGGAAGTTTGTCCATGGAACCGGTTCTCTGTGCCCCATGCACACGATGAATTGAAACCTGATCCAACGATCCTGAACTTCACAGATAAGGACTGGGCATCTCTGTCAGAGGACAGCTTCAAGAACATTTTCAGGCACTCCCCCATTAAAAGAACAGGATATAAAGGATTGATGAGAAACATCCGATTTATTAATCGTACAGGCCATGAAACCCCTGGTGAATAAAACCATAGTGCTGGAAAAATTTCCCGGCAAAGGCGGCTGGACATACGGCCGGCTACCGGGCGTTAAGCCTGATCCTCATTCGCATTTCGGCTGGATCAAAGTCAGGGGATCTATTGATGATTTTGAGATCAGGCAATACCACCTAATGCCCATGGGCAATGGCGAATTGTTTTTGCCAGTAAGGGCTGAGATCAGGAAGAAGATCAAAAAGAACGCTGGTGATAAAGTGAAAGTGATATTGTACAGGGATGAGGAAGAAGTATACATTCCTGAAGAACTGCAGGAATGCCTGGCACTGGAACCTGCATCAAAATCGGCCTTTGAAAAATTAGCTATTGATAAAAAGAGAGAGATCATTAAATGGATCTACAGCCTGAAAAATGCAGAAAACAGGGCTGATCGTATAGCAGAACTGATGAAAAGGAATTGGCGAATCGGCGGATTGGCGGATTGACTGATTCTCCTGAAAAAATTACTTTGAATCCGCCAATTCGCCAATCCGCAAATCCGTCAATTGAATCTACCTTTATAACATGTCATATAATGAGAGTGACCGTAAATTCATCTGGCATCCTTTCACACATCAGAAACATGCCGAAGACAACCTTTTCATAGAAAAAGCTGAAGGCGCCTGGCTTTTTGATGACCAGGGGAAGAAATATCTTGACGCTATCAGCAGCTGGTGGGTGAATATTCACGGTCATGCCCACCCGAAAATCACTGAAGCGATCAGCAGGCAGGCTTCAAGGCTGGAGCATATCATTTTTGCCGGCTTCACCCATAAGCCGGCCATTGAGCTGGCTGAAAATATCCTTCCCATGCTCCCTGGCGAGTTTGCGAAAATATTTTACAGTGATAACGGATCCACATCAACAGAAGTGGCTTTGAAGATGTCTGTTCAGTACTGGTGGAACCGATCAGGAAAAGACGCAACCAAAACCAGGAAAAAGATACTTGCATTCAGGAACAGTTATCATGGTGACACATTCGGTGCGATGAGTGTTTCAGACCGTGGTGTATTTACACTGGCATTTCACGACCTGATGTTTGAAGTGCTTTTTCTGGACACCCCTACAGATGATAATATCGAAGACAGTAAGAATTTTATCACGCAACATGGCCATGACATCGCCTGTTTCATTTATGAACCGCTAGTTCAGGGCGCAGGCGGAATGAAGATCTACCAGGCCGGGCTCCTGGATCAGCTCCTGGAAAAGTCAAAACAATACGGGATCATCACCATTGCCGATGAAGTGATGACAGGATTTGGAAGAACGGGAAAACTTTTTGCCAGTGAGTATATGGAACAGAAGCCCGACATCATCTGCCTCAGCAAGGGACTGACCGGGGGCTCCCTCCCGCTTTCCATCACAGCATGTACAGAAAAGATACACGAAGCCTTTATGCAGGACGACAGGATGATGACTTTTTTTCATGGGCATTCCTATACGGCAAATCCCATAGCCTGTGCCGCCGCTGTAGCATCACTGGAGTTGCTGAAGGAAGAACAATGTATGACATCTATTCAGCGCATCAGCGACTCAAACCGGACATTTGCAAAGGAACTGGAAGAGCAGCAATTGCCGTTGTCCAATATCAGGAGCCTTGGAACCATACTTGCATTTGAAGTGGATGATAGCAGGCACGAATACCTGAATGTCACCGGTCATGTGATTGGACGTACGGCCATGGAAAAAGGACTATACATCCGGCCGCTGGGAAACACCGTGTATATTATGCCTCCCTATTGCATTTCAAAGGATGAAACTGAAAATATGTATGCAGGGCTGGTAGACAGCCTGTACAGGGCTATCGGAAACTGGTAGTTATTTCCTGTATTCTCTCGCCTCTCGCCGACTCCTTACTGTCTCCTGGTAAGATACAACTTAAGATCATCCATGCTCTTCTGCATCAACGGCCCTTTCATGTCTGCAGCCATCATGCCATAGAACTTCTCCCATGGATACCATTTCAGGTCTTCGATGATATACCAAACCACCTGCACCGAGTCGGCGCTGCGTTTTTCCACACTGAATCCTGAATTGATATACTTGCCCATATTCAGAGATATCGGGGCAGAAACACCATTGGCCTGGACAGACTCCAGCATGATCGAATTCTCATTGCCATTGGGCGTTCTCCAGGTTAGCAGCGAATCCTGTATCCGAATATTCTCCGCCCCACTGAGCAGAGCATTCCAGTTTTTCCAGGTACTCAGATCTTTGATCACATTGATCACGGTATCCTTATCCTGTGCTACCCTCACCCATTTTGAAGTCATCACCCTGCTGGGCATGATCAGTGAGAATGTCATCAACACTACAAACAACCCGGCAACTCCGATAATAATAGGCTTATAAAATTTCTTCATCTATTCCCATTTAAATACCCTTATGGCTATAAGGTAAGCTAATCCTCCCCATAACAATAATACCCCGATCTGAGGCATCACATCCGTAAGGTGTGCACCTTCAAATGCCACGTCACGCATGGCCTGGTTGAGATGTGTGAGTGGAAGTATTTTACACAAGGGTTGCAGCCATTTGGGAAAGTTCTCCACTGGGAAAAAAGTTCCTGCCAGCAAGAACTGAGGCAGTGTGATCAGGTTGGAGAATGGAGGGATGGCAGCCTCGTTTTTTGCCAGTCCGCTCACAATGAATCCGAACCCCATGAATACTACCAGGCCGAGAAAACTAAGTATCAGCATTTCGAAAAAAGTGACCCAGCCGTTGACCAATGTAAAGTTGAAAGCGAAATAACCTAATGCCAGGATCACCACGGCCGTAAGCATTTGAAACAAAACGCGGCTTAATGCCTCACCTATCAGTATATAGGCCTTCCTGATCGGAGTGGAGAAGAATCGCTTGAGAACCAGCGAAGTCCTCAGGTTGAAGAAAATGAATGCCACCCCAAACACACCGGCACTCAACAGGGAAAACCCAAGCTGGCCTGGCAGGATGAAATCGATGGTCCGGTATTTCCGGCCTTCTATTTTATCATCCTTCAATACAGCAATAGATGGTTGAGCAGGATAAACGATCTCGTTGAACCTGAGAATTACGGTGCTTATGATAGACCTGAGAATACTAACATTCTGAGCATTCACAGCTCCGGATGTTTTCATGTCTATCTCATACTTGACGTTGCCGGAATCATAAGGTGCCACTTTCAGAATTGCGGTTATACGTCCCCGCTCTAATTCAGATTCCATTTCAGCCAGTGGCTTGTTCACAACAACCAGTCCAACACTGTCGTGCAAAACCTTGAAAAGTAAATTGGTGGTATCTGAGTCCGGATGAAACCCTACTTTGAATGTCATTCTGCCGCCTCCACCAATAAAACCGAATACGAGTATAAAGATCAGCGGGAACAACACACTGAATACAATGGCTGACGGACTTCTGAGCAGTGCCCGGAAGCTGGCTTTCGTAATGGCCAGCATGGCCCTGATCTGACTATACGAATGTTTCATATGCAGGAAGCCGCAAATCTATCGTAAAAAACTGAAGTAACTATTTCCAGTTCCATTCAAACGGCAACCTGGCCTGGATCTTGCCAAAATTGTCTTTCAGCTTTTTTACCTGCTGTAAAAGCTGGACATTTTCTTCGCCAAGCTCTGTTTTTAGCATACGCGACTGCGCATTGGACATGTAGGACCCGAAGATCTCGTCGAAAGGTGATCTGGGTTCGGGATATTCAGAAATATTAAATTCCCTGAGTTTTGCCAATTTAGCTGCAGACCTTATCGCATCATCTATTCCTCCTATTTTGTCAACCAGGCCGATCTTGCTGGCCCTTGCGCCAGTCCAGACACGCCCCTGTGCGATACTGTCCACATAGGCGGTATCCAGGTCCCTGCCATCGGCCACACGTTGCTTGAAATCAGCGTAGATCATATCTACCTGGTTTTGAATGATCTTTCTTTCCTGTGGGTTCAATGGCTTGGAGATGGTCAGGGCGTCAGCATAATCACCGGTTTTCACCCTGTCGAATGTGACACCAAGCTTATTCTTGAAAAACGATTCCATATTGGGGATCATGGCGAATACACCTATGGACCCTGTAATGGTATTCGGCTGCGCAAAAATACTGTCTGCCACACAGGAGATATAATACCCTCCACTGGCTGCAACGTCGCCCATGGAGACCACAACCGGTTTACCCTCCTTCTGAGCCAGCATGAGTTCGCGCCATATGATCTCACTTGCTAAACTTGAACCGCCGGGTGAGTTGACACGCAGCACAATAGCCTTTACATTGTCGTTATACCTGAGCTTCCTGATAAGATTCTTGTAGGTGTCTGACCCGATCTGGCCTTCTTCGCCCTTGCCATCAATGATCTCTCCTTCTGCGTAAACAATGGCAATTTTATCCTTACCATATTCTTTTACACTTTTTGCATTCAGGTAAGAACCCGGTGTTATGAAATTGATCAGATCTTCTTTCCCTATCTTAAGCTGTTTTTTGATCTCTTCCTTTACCTCGTCGTCGTATCTCAATCCATCGATCAGTTTGTAGGAAACAGCATCCTCAGGCTTTTGAATGGCAAACTGGTTGGCATATTGCCGCAATGAGGCTGTGTCGATCTTTCTTGAAGCAGCGGTATTGCTAAGGAACCTTTCATAGACATCCCCCAGCCATACTGATGTTTGCAGCCTGTTGGCATCTGTCATCTTCTCTTCACGGAAAGGCTCAGTCGCTGACTTGAATTTGCCATCGTAAAAGATCTGGGGGTCGATCTCAAGCCTCTTAAGCAGGTTCTTGAAATAAATATATTCAACTGCAAATCCCGTCCACTCGAACATCCCTTTGGGATTCACATATATCCTGGTGGAAACATTCGCCACATGATAGGCCTGCTGGCTGATATAATCACCGTAAGCAACAACAAATTTCCCGGAAGACCTGAAATCAGATAGCGCATTCCGGATCTCTTCGCTGGCCGCATACCCATTTCTGTTCATCTCTGCCTTCACATAGATACCCCTGATCATGGAATCCGTCTTAGCCCTGCGGACCAGCCGCACCAGTTCATACAGGGTGGGGATCTCATCTTCAACATTGCCGGTAAGCTGGAAGAACGGATTGATGATTTTTTTCTCGTTATAGCTTTTTGCGAGATCAATGAACAGCACGGAGCGTGGTTCTACACTGGTCACATCTTTTGATATCATTCCTCCAATAAGAACAGAGAAAAACAGGAAGATCACGCCGCAGAAAACAATCAGTGCCAACAGAGCCGCAAAAAACATCTTTAGGAAACTCCTCACGTATTAACAGGTTTTAACGGCAAAATAATGATATTTGGCCACCCCGGAATATTTCGTTCTATGAATAGTGCTTATTTACTGATAGGTGGCAATATGGGTGAAAGGCTTGAAAACCTTGATAAAACAAGGGCCCTGATATCGGGTTCTTGTGGAACCATTGTTAAACAATCCTCGGTTTATGAAACCTCCGCCTGGGGAAAAACAGACCAGCCTGACTTCCTGAACCAGGCTTTACGGGTGGAGACCTACCTGGGCCCGGCTGCTCTGCTGAAGGCCCTACTGGGTATAGAGCAGGAAATGGGCCGCTATCGGGGTGAAAAATACGGACCGCGGATCATTGACATTGATATCATCTTTTTCAATCATGAGATCATCGACCTGCCCGATCTCAAAATACCACACCCCCGGATGCAGAACCGGAAGTTCGTTCTGACCCCACTGGCAGAGATAGCACCTCAATTTGTTCATCCCGTTTTGGGCATATCCATGAGTCAGTTACTGGAGGAATGTACCGATGAACTCGCTGTGAATAAAAAATAAACGGGCATTTAAAGGCTCTCCTTAAGTTTGAAGGGTAATTATGAATTATCATTTCATCGCTATTGAAGGAAATATTGGTGCCGGTAAAACCACCCTTTCGCATATACTTTCCAAACATTATTCTGCACGCCTGATCCTGGAAGAGTTCGCGGATAATCCTTTCCTCCCTAAGTTTTATGAAAATCCGCGTCAATACGCATTCCCGCTGGAATTATTCTTTATGGCCGAAAGGTTCAAGCAGCAGAAGGACTTCGTGATGCAGAAGGACCTTTTCCAGGCTGTGACAATATCCGACTACCTGTTCACCAAATGCCTGTTGTTTGCCAAGGTGAACCTACCCGAAGATGAATTCCGTTTATACCAGCGGCTGTTCGACATTATGTTCCAGCAGCTGATCATGCCGGACATACTGATCTACCTGCATTCTCCCGTATCCAAATTACAGGAGAATATCAGGAAGAGAAACCGCTCTTATGAGCAGAAAATACCTGATGACTACCTGTTCTCGATCCAGGAAACCTATACCCACTATATCAAACAACATAATTTCAAAACGCTATTCATAGATGCTTCCAATGCAGATTTCCTTGGAAACCCAGACCATGTGAAGGCAATAACTGATGCGCTTGAAAAAGACTATGAGCATGGCCAGCATTATTTGGTTCTCCCTTAATGCAAACTAATGATGAAAGCTTACCATGCTTTGCGGCATACTGAATTCAGGTTTTACATTATTTCCAGGTTTTTCTTTATCCTGGTGCTTTCCATGCAGGCCACTCTGATCAGCTGGAAAGTGTACGAGATCACAAAAGATCCATTCAGCATCGGGCTGATAGGGCTGATCGAGTTCGTACCCGCTGTGATCATGGCATTATATTCGGGCCACATAATAGACCGGAACGATAAAAAAAAACTGCTGGTATTCTCTTTTGCCGGAAATCTCATCCTTACCATTGTACTGACCATTGCAACACTCACGTCTACGATGGCATACCTGGGCGACCATACCGTGTTACTCATCATATATGCCGTGATCTTTTGCATTGGCATCATGAGGGCGTTCAGCGGGCCAACATCGTTTGCCCTGGTGAGCCAGCTGATCCCCAAGGAGGAACTGCCGAATGCGATCACCTGGCACAGTGGTTCATGGCAGATCGCATCGGTAACGGGGCCTGCATTGGCCGGACTTCTTTACGGCAGCATTGGTGTTTCCAATACGTTTTACTGGATGGTGTTGGGGCTTACCATTGCCATGACATCGGTTTTCCTGATCACCAATAAACCCGCCTCCATTCAACTAAGGGATGAACCGGTTCTGGAGAGCATCAAACAGGGATTCCGTTTCGTATGGAAAAGCAGGGATATATTAGGTACGATGAGCCTCGACCTGTTCGCCGTATTCTTTGGGGGCGCAACAGCACTTCTACCTTATTTCTCTGATGTGATCTTAAAAACGGGCCCCGAAGGTTTGGGTATGCTAAGGTCTGCTCCCGCAGTAGGGTCATTATTTGTGCTCACCCTGGTCACCATCAGGCCCCTCAAAAAACAACAGGGCCGATTGATGCTATATTGTGTCGCCGGTTTTGGCACAATGATCATTCTTTTCGGTCTATCCCAAATGTTCTGGCTTTCCATGTTCGCCTTATTCATGAGCGGTGTACTTGATGGTATCAGTGTGATCGTCCGGTCCACCATCCTACAGCTTAAAACCCCTGACGAAATGCGGGGACGTGTCGCTTCCCTGAACTCGATATTCATCATGTCTTCCAACGAATTGGGAGCCTTTGAAAGCGGACTGACTTCCAGGATCATGGGCGTTGTACCTGCGGTGGTTTTCGGAGGAGGGATGACCCTCCTGGTGGTGATCGTTACATGGTTCAAAGCTCCCGGCCTGCGCAAACTGGAGTATTAATATTGCGTTATATTTGCGCCCATGGAAGAATCGGTAAGGGAGCAACTACTTATTCTGTGGACCACGCCAATCTACGTTTTCATCATCCTGCTGGAGATCCTGTTAAGCAACTGGCAACATAAGGATACTTACTCCGCCAGGGATAGTTTCAATAATTTTCTTTTGATGCTGCTGAATGGAGGACTTGACCTGCTATTCCGGGCGGTTTATATTGTTGTACTGATGTTCTGCTGGAACTATCGAGTAGCAGAGATCAATACGCCATGGATGTACTGGCTGACCCTGCTGCTTGCAGAAGATTTTTTGTTCTACTGGCTTCATCGTTTTGATCACCAGGTCAGGCTATTCTGGGCTGTGCACGTTACCCATCATTCATCAGATAAAATGAATTTCACCGTCGGCTTCCGGTCTTCGGTGCTGCAGCCATTGTATCGCTTCATCTATTTCTTACCCCTCGCGTTCGTGGGCTTTAAGCCCATGGATATTGTTTTCATGTATTCGGCCACACAGATCTGGGGAATTCTGATCCATACAGAATATATCAATAAACTGGGTTGGCTGGAATATATCCTGGTGACCCCATCTCACCATCGCGTACACCATGCATCCAATGCACTTTACCTGGATAAGAATATGGGGATGTTCCTGATCATATGGGATAAATGGTTCGGCACCTTCCAACCCGAACTTCCTGCTGCACAATATCAACCCATCAGATACGGCCTCACCACTCCGCTGAAAAAAAATACTGCAGACCATATCATTACACATGAATGGGTCGCCATTTTCAGGGATGTATTCCGGAAAGATATCAGTTGGAGCGACCGCATGAATTATCTTTTTGGCCCTCCCGGCTGGAGTCACGACGGAAGCAGGAAAACCTCCGATCAATTAAGGAAGGAAGAAAATCGTATTTAACCGGCTAATGTGCTGGCCGGTTAGTGCATTGGATAAGTGAGCTAATGACTGTTGGCCCTGCTTCCAGTTTAAACGTGAATATTTCTCCCCCCCAATGGCATATGGTACGATCACGGGAAGGTATTTTTCTGCTTTCGTGCCAGTTTCCTGATCCGGAATTCCTGTTTCAATTCAGGACAGCCCCCCAGTTTGCCATTGAATGCACTGATGAGCTGTTTAGTATTCCACTTAGAGAAATTAACAGTGCCGAATTTCACAGGTCTGGTAAGATGTAATGGCAGTCTTCTCTCTTCCCCGCTTATCTCTTGCATTACCCGGTTCCCACACTAACCGGCTGACACACTGATCAGCCTTTCCAGCACATGGTAAACGATGGGGCAAAAACTTGAATTCTTCAAGGTGATATTTGGCCGCTTGAATAGTACATCTTCGTCGGTATAAGGGAACCTGGCACAATCGGAAGGCCTTACATCATAAATAGAGCAATAATTATCAGCACCTAAAAATGGACATGGTGTTGTTTTCACTACGTAGTCCCCTTCTTTGTCCAGGTCCAGGTATTTTTCAATGAATTCACTTTCGCGCATACGAAGGTGCTTACTGATCCTTTTGATATCGGGAGTTTTAAACCGCGGTGAATAGTTTTTGCAGCAATTCGCGCAGGACAGGCAATCTATTTTACTCACTGCCTCTTCATGCATTTCCGCCTGGTGTTTCAGTATCAGTTTCTTGTCCGCCCTTTTCAGAAAACGGGCATATTCTTTCTGCCTGGCCTGGGACTTTTTCTCCCAATTGTTTAGTAGATCCACCGGGCAAAAGTAAGGATTGGCGGATTATCGGATTAGCGGATTGACGGATTGAGCAAAAGCCCGATCTATATAACCCGATAATCCGTTAATTCGCCAATCCGCCAATCCTGAAATCGGCCAATTTTTATACAAAGTTTGGCTGAATTCCTTAAATGTTCTAACATCTAATCCCCAAATGCTTAAAGGCTATACAAATCCTCAATTATCTGCTTATGTCGGCGTAAATTTGCAGCGCTTTTAGAACCGATTTCAATTAGAATTTATGAACCTTTTAGACCAGGCAAGTCAGGAATTTCAACGCAGGCATATTGGACCCGATGAAAGAGAAACAGCGCGGATGCTCAGAACCATTGGAGAACCCTCCATGGAGTCCCTGATCAGCAAAACCGTACCCGCCGGGATAAGGATGGATCACGAACTGAAGCTTCCCGAAGCCTTGAGCGAGTTCGAATATCTTCAGCACCTGAAAGAGATCAGCCTGGGAAATAAAGTTTTCAAGAATTATATCGGCCAGGGCTATTATGATACCATCACCCCAAGTGTGATACTCCGTAACATTTTCGAAAACCCGGGTTGGTATACACAATATACCCCCTACCAGGCCGAGATCTCCCAGGGCCGGCTGGAGAGCCTTTTGAATTTCCAGACCATGGTGTCTGACCTTACTGGCCTTCCTATTGCCAATGCCTCGCTGCTTGATGAAGCAACTGCTGCCGCGGAAGCCATGACCATGTTCTTCAATACACACAACAAGCAGGAACATATTGACAAGCCAAAATTCTTTGTTGACCAGCACGTGTTCCCGCAAACCCTGGATGTGTTGCGCACAAGGGCAGTTCCGGTTGGCATTCAGATCGAAGTGGGTGACTATAAAATTGCAGATATTGACGCACATTATTTCGGTGCCCTCATACAATATCCTAACGATAAAGGTTCGATCGAAGATTACCGGTCTTTCATTGACAGGGTCCACGCGGCTGGAGGACATGTTGCCATGACAACAGACCTGCTTGCACTCACTTTACTTACACCGCCCGGAGAGCTCGGGGCCGACGTGGCCTGTGGTTCAGCACAGCGTTTTGGCGTTCCCCTGGGATACGGTGGCCCACACGCGGCATTTTTTGCAGTAAAAGATGATTTTAAAAGAGCCATCCCCGGGCGTATTATCGGTGTCAGTATCGATGCACAGGGAAACCGTGCACTCCGTATGGCGCTGCAAACCCGGGAGCAGCATATCAAACGTGAAAAAGCAACTTCAAATATTTGCACGGCCCAGGCATTGCTGGCGAATATGGCTGCCATGTATGCCGTATACCATGGTGCAGAAGGACTGAAAACTATTGCCAAGAAACTGGCCCTGCTCACACAAACCGTAGCGGAAGCCATCGAAGAAAGAGGCTTTGAACTGCATTCCTCTTATTTCTTTGACACCATCACAGTTGTTTGTGATGAAGTGGATACCATACATGCAAAGGCAAAAGCCCAGCAGATCAACTTGCGGTATATCGATAACAAACGTATTGGAATATCACTGGACGAAACCACAACCGTCAGCGATCTTTTTGACCTGATCAACTGTTTTGAAAATGATGTGGACCCTGTGAGCTTTGATATTGACGAAGATGCCACACTGGACCACATTCCCGGTTCACTCGCCAGAACCTCGCCATTCCTCACCCATCCCGTTTTCAATTCGTACAGAAGCGAAAGCCAGATGATGAGATACATCAAAATGCTCGAGAATAAAGACCTCTCAC
>JAHEFC010000376.1 GCA_024640385.1 Sphingobacteriales bacterium | reverse complement strand
GGCATGCAATTGCCCTACAGTATATTTTCTGTAGCTCATATGATCTTTGAAGCAGCCAACAGCAGTGCCCAGGGTTATCTTGGTTTAACAACGGGGGCCCTGGAGCTGATCGAGCTTTTTGCTGCCGAACCTTACAAAAAGATCTTCATGCCGCCCATGATGGAAGGCAGGTGGCAGGGCACCATGGCATTGACCGAACCCCATGCAGGAAGTTCTTTATCTGATATCACCTCCGCTGCAAAGCCGGTAGGAGATCATTATGAGGTCAGGGGTCAGAAGATATTCATCTCAGCAGGTGAACACGAGGCCTGTGAAAATTTCGTGCACCTGACATTGGCGAGAATTGAAGGTGCGCCTGCAGGGACTAAAGGTATTTCGCTTTTTATAGTTCCAAAATATCTGCCTGCAGAAGACGGAACGCTTTTGGATAACCATGTGATCTGTGCGGCGGACTTTTCAAAAATGGGTCAACGCGGATATGCTACCACTCATCTCATCTTCGGAGAATCAGGCGTTACCAAAGGATACCTGGTGGGAGAACCCAATAAAGGCCTGCAGTACATGTTCCAGCTGATGAATTCTGCGCGTATCGCTGTGGGCCAGACTGCAGCGGCAGTATCTTCTGCTGCCTATTATTATTCGCTGAACTATGCCATTGAGAGACCCCAGGGCAGGCATATTGGTGATAAGGACCTCAGTAAAGAGCAGACCCTAATCATCAATCATGCTGATGTGCGGAGAATGCTTTTATTGCAGAAAGCCTTTGTTGAGGGGGCTATCAGTCTTGTGATAGAATGCTTGAGATGGTACGACCTTGAAAAACTTCAAACCGGTGATGAAAAAGAGAGGGCCCATGTCATTCTTGAATTACTGACACCCATTGTAAAAACCTATCCTTCGGAATATGGCATCAT
The DNA here is from genome assembly GCA_024640385.1 of Sphingobacteriales bacterium. Taxonomy (GTDB): domain Bacteria; phylum Bacteroidota; class Bacteroidia; order Chitinophagales; family Chitinophagaceae; genus Pollutibacter. Next base: position 3,334 of record JAHEFC010000376.1, on the reverse strand, counting down.
ATCTACGAGCAATGCATTGCAGGTTTTTGGCGGATATGGGTTCACCATGGACTTCAATGCACAACAATACTATCGTGATATCAGGATCATGTCTATCTATGAGGGAACCACAGGCATACAATCCATGGATCTTCTGGGACGAAAGGTACAGATGAAGCAGGGGCAGGCCATACATTACCTGATGGAAGAAATGATGAAAGCCGCAGATACGGCTGCATCATTCCCGGCATTGAAAAATTATGAATTGAAATTCAGGGAATCCATCAACCGGATGGGGCAGGTGCTGTCCCATCTTCAGAAATTTGCTGCTGCGGGAAATATTGAGTTGTACATGTCCGATGCCAACCTTTTCATGGAACTGGCGGGGATCACTGCTGTAGCCTGGCAATGGCTGAAGCAGGGTATAGTTGCCCAGCAGAAACTGGTGGATGGCAATCAGGATTTTTATCACAGCAAGATGGAAACACTCAAGTTCTACTACAAATATGAACTTCCCAAAACACTGGCACTTGCTGACAGTTTAATGAACAGCGATGTAGTGACGATCAAAGGTGAGAAAGAAGTGTTGATGTGATTGTTGAAAGAACCTGGACTTTTTGATAAAGTTCAGGCCTGCAGGTATTGGAAAGTTTATTAAGGAGAGACCCAAACCTGATTAATGCCCCCGCCTCCGGCCACATAGTTAAATCCTGACCATTCCACCGTATAATAATTGTACATCAGGTTATTTGGAGGTACAACATTTGTCCAGTTAATAGCATCCCTGGAAGTGTAAATTCCGTTTCCCACGCCAACAAAATTGTTTCCCGAAAATGCCAGGTCATTTATTGCGATCGATTTATCAAATTCTGCGATATTCCAGCTTGATCCGTCTGTGGAGAATGCAATTAAGCCCACATTTCCTGAGCCGATCGCAAGAATCCTGTTCCCAGCCCATATAACATCGTTCAGGTAAGTACGATCCATGGATAATGTTATAGTTGTCCATTGCATCCCATCAGGTGAGATAAGGATCAGTGGACGATATATTTCTGATTCAAATATGGCACCAACGGCTACGAACTTATCGCCAACCCATGCCACTTTATTTAATGTTGCTTTTGGTATAGTAGCCTTGTTCTTTTCCCATACGGAGCCATCAGGGGAGGTGTAAATGATGTTCTCACCTGTAGGGAAGTTGCCAGTGGCCACCGCCACATACCGGTCTCTACCCCATGCCACTGAACTGAAATCGGGCACAAGATCCGGGAATGTGTGGTCCTGCCAATTGACGGCGTCGACAGATGTAAGGATCATTCCTGCATCGCCAACAACAACATAATTGAAGCCAGACCAGGCAACGCCCCTAAGTGTATTGCTGGTGTAAACTGTAGGTGGCGGAAGGTTTTGAAGGGTCCATGTTATTCCTTCAGGAGAGGTGGAGACTGACCGGCCATTCCCCACTGCAATGTAGCTGTTGTTGACCCATACGACCTCCTGGAATTCAGATACCCTGTTATAATTCTGGGTCCAGTTTTTTCCGCTGTCATCAAGTATCACAGAGACTGTCCCGGACAACTTATTGGATGCGGTTCCGTTAATGTCAATCAGCCAGATCTCGAAACTGAATTCAACGGGTTTTGTCGGACGTGTTAATTTAAACTGTCCGTTGACCAGGCCACTGGTTTGACCTGCACCGCCTTCAATATTGATGGTAGTGTCCAGGCCTGCAGTGGATGTAATTCTTAATTTGGCTACTCCTCCTTTGGCATATTCAAATTTCAGTGTTCCAATTATGTAGAAGTCGGGCTCATATGGTTTGATTGGAACCGTAGAAGGGCTATAGGTCAGGTTGTAAATTTTAAAAGCATTTTCCGAAGGAGGAGGCGTAGGAGGGGTTGGTGTTGTTGCCTCATCTTTACTGCAGCCCAGAATGGCGATAAATATGCAGCTGATTACGTATATCGTAATCTGCTTTAACATGTACTAAAGTTAAAGCACCTTGGGTGTCAAATAAATGACTTATATCAGAAAACTGTTTTTCAAAGCATAACCGTTCCCGGAATTTCCTCTACCAGCTTCTCTCCATAGCAGCCTGCAGGTGTCTGATAACCAGGTTTGAAATGACCACTGAGTACTTTTTTAGCAATGATCAGGCTGCTGATGGCGGTAAGTGTATACCCCTCGGCACATTGAAGTTTGGCCCTGGCAATATCTCCTTTTTCGTTTTGAACTTCACCCCACACTACGCTTTTAGACCTGGCGCGTTTTTCATCTGACGGTCCCGGAGGCATTTTTTTGATCTTGCCCATCACATAATTCTTTGCCATGGATGTTCTCAGGAGCCAGTTGAACAGTGATTGAAATTTCAGTACAGTGTGTACCCTTGGTGGAACGTTGGTATAGGTTTCGATATTGGGTATGCCTGTTGTTGAATAGGCAGTTGATACATCACCCCAGGGGATCGACATCACAAAAATCTTTTTGCCATTATGATCCAGCCACATAGATTTATGCCCAAGCGGAACAGGCGTGATCTTACCGTCTTTTCTCACTGCACTCGGCCTGCCCAGGTTCTGTGCCATACTGGTGGAAGTGCCCCTGCTGGTGGAACCGCCAAGTCCGGCAAAAGCGAGTTTGAGCGAAACGGCATCGGGCATTTTCTTTTTTAAAATAAGCGCAATGCAGTCTGTTGGCACCACATCAAAGCCAACACCCGGCATCAGCATGACCCCTTTTTCTGCGGCCTGTGCTGAATATTTTTTTGCCATTTCGTATACCATGATCTCGCCTGTGATATCAAGGTAATGCACCCCATTCCTGATGCAGGCTTCCACCATGGGTTTGGCCGTGAATTTGAAAGGACCCGCGGCATGCAGTACTACTTTGATGCCAGAAAGCGCTTTATCCATGGCTGAAGCATCAGTCAGGTCGGCGATCCGGTATGCATAACCAAATTGCTCCGCAATTGGTTTGATGTTTTCTTCGTTCCTCCCTGCCAAAATGGGTGTGATGCCATATTCTTTTGCCATTCGTACAATGAGTTTGCCGGTATAGCCATTGGCCCCGTAGAGGAGTAGTGAATTGTCCATGAATTAAAGAATAGAAAGTGAAAAGTAAAAAGTAAGACATTTTAGCCTTAATATTTATTTCTGTCCCATTTTAAATCATCAGCCTCCCTACTGGTTAACGGTTTAATGGCCGGTGACTGATATTCATCATCGGTAAAGGATTAACTTAAACGGATATTACATGAACAAAAAAACCTAACATGGAAAATAAAAACCCAAATAGCCTGTTCGATCGTTTCCTGGGAAATGTTTTTGCAGGATTATTCCTGGTGCTGCCCATAGCC
>JAHEFC010000083.1 GCA_024640385.1 Sphingobacteriales bacterium | reverse complement strand
ATGTGATGAATGTGGGGAATGTGATGAATGATCATTGACATCCCAACTTTTTTCAGTCACCATATATCTTTAATACCGTGCTTTCATTCCTGAAGAAGCTAAAGAAGAACAATAACAAGCCCTGGTTTGATGCCAACCGGCATCTCTATGTTGAAGCCAAGGCGGAGTTTGAAACATTCGTTTCTTCCCTGATCGCCAGTTACGGCAAACATGATCCTGCCATTGCGCATCTTTTACCCAAGGATTGCATTTTCCGGATAAACAGGGATGTCAGGTTTTCAAAAGATAAATCTCCTTATAAAAATAATTTTGGCGCATCGATCACTTCGGGTGGAAAGAAATCGCCGTTTGCCGGCTATTATGTGCATATTGAACCCGGAGCCAGTTTTGTTGGCGGCGGCCTCTGGCAACCCATGCCCGAAATGCTGGCCAAAGTAAGACAGGAGATCGACTATAATTTCAGTGAATTCAAGTCTATCATCAATTCCGCCTCTTTCAAAAAACAATACAAGGAACTCTATCGCGGTGAAGATGTTTCACTCACCCGTGTTCCTAAGGGCTATGAACCTTCCAATCCCGCTGCAGAATTCCTCAAACTGAAGAGTTTCATTGCCATGAGACCCGTCAGTGATGAAGAGATCTCATCAGGAGATCTGGAAAAGATCTGCGTGTCAGCATTCAAAGCATTGAAGCCGTTTGTAGATTTTATCAACCGCGCTGCGGAATAAACACAGAGACGCGGAGAGGAGGACACAGAGACGCAGAGAATTTCTGTGTCTTCGCGTTTCCCTCTGTGTCTCTGCGTCCCCTCTGTGTCTCCGCGCCCCCCCTATTTGTCTCTGCGTTCCCTCTGTGTCTCTGCGTCCCCCCTCTGTGTCTCTGCGTCCCTCTCCGCGTCTCTGTGTTTACAACATGTTCTTCCCCAAAAGATACTCCGCGATCTGAACCGCATTGGTTGCCGCTCCCTTCCTCAGGTTATCCGAAACGATCCACATGTTCAGTGTTTTGGGCTGGGTCTCATCACGGCGAAGACGTCCTACAAATACTTCATCTTTTTCGTGTGCATCCATTGGCATGGGATACCTGGCATTGGCAGGATCATCAACCAGCACAACACCGGGTGCTGAAGCCAGCAATTGCTTCACTTCTTCCAGGTCAAATTCGTTTTCAAATTCAATATTCACACTCTCACTGTGGCCGCCCATAACGGGTATGCGTACCGTAGTAGCGGTGACCCGGATCGAGTCATCACGCATGATCTTCTTGGTTTCATTCACCATCTTCATTTCTTCCTTCGTATATCCGTTATCCAGGAACACGTCGATCTGGGGGATCACGTTCAGGTCGATTGGATATTTATAAGCCATCGGGTATTCATCACTGCTGCCTTTCACCAGCTTGTTCCTTTCACCCATCAGCTGATCTACAGCTTTTTTACCGGTGCCAGTAACACTTTGGTATGTGGAAACCACAATACGGTTGATCTTGTATTTTTTATGCAGGGGATTCAGGGCCACCACCATCTGAATGGTAGAGCAGTTGGGGTTGGCAATGATCTTATCATCTTTAGTAAGTGCATCGGCATTGATCTCAGGAACCACCAGTTTTTTAGTGGGGTCCATTCTCCAAGCTGATGAGTTATCTATCACCGTGATCCCTGCTGCGGCAAATTTTGGAGCCAGTTCAGTGGAAGTGGACCCTCCGGCTGAAAATATGGCCACATTTGGTTTTGCTGCGATGGCATCTTCAGCGCTTACCACTTTGAATTTCTTCCCCTTGAATTCAACTTCTTTACCTACTGAAGCCGCTGAGGCCACAGGAATGAGTTCATCAACAGGGAAATTCCTTTCTGCCAGTACCTGCAACATCTTGGTTCCTACAAGGCCGGTAGCGCCTACTACTGCTACTTTCATGATCGTTTTAATTTGAGTTTTTGGTTAAAAAAAAGGGCCTTCACATGGAAGGCCCGGAAATTATATATGTACATACTACATTCCTTAAACCTTCCCCAACCGGAAATGTTTCTTGGTCTGTTTCGTATGTTTATTCATTGTCATGAGTTGTAAAAATAATCCTCTAAAGTTTTTTCTCCAAAAAAATATTGCGCGGAGACGCAGAGAGGAACACAGAGACACGGAGTCAGGGCAAGAGGTGAAGAGGAGAACCGATCCAATGCAGTTTGTTGATTTTACGCCTGCGAACCTGTTTTTTTCTACAGTTCTACGGGTCATTTCCCTTTGTTCCAGGCATTTGCCTGAGCGAATTTTACTACTCAAACTGTTAAGTGAAGTACGTTTTTCTATTGTTGTTGTTGTTGTTGGTTTATTGGGGCTCAGCGCAGGACCCGGGACGGTATGATGTGGTCATCCACGAGATCTTTGCAGATCCCACTCCTTCCCGGGGCATGCCTGCCTCAGAATTCATCGAGATCCGGAACAGGAGCAGCACGTCCTGGAATCTGAAGAACTGGACCCTGTCGAATGGAACTACTACAGGAAAGATCAATACCTCTTTCGTATTAAAGCCAGACAGCATGGTTGTCTTATGTGGCAGTTCCGCATTTGCTGCATTCCAACTGTTGGGGCCGGCGCTATCGGTCAGCAGTTTCCCCTCTTTGGATAATGATGGTGATACGCTGATCATTGCTTCTCCTTCCGGAAATGCTATTCATGCTCTGGCATGGAACAGGAACTGGTATGGAAATGATGTCAAACAGGAAGGAGGCTGGAGCCTCGAGATGGTCGATATTTCCAGACCCTGCCTTGAAATGGAAAACTGGACTGCATCCAACGATCTACTCGGAGCAACGCCCGGTAAAAAGAACAGCGTGCAGGGAATTGCCATCGATACCATTCCTCCCTTATTATTGTATGGCTACTTGAAAGACAGTATCACAGCGGTTTTACTGTTCTCAAGACCATTGTCGGACAGTTTGAACTGGCCCGCAGTCACGGAGCCTGCAGTGGCCGTTACGAATAAGCTCCTTAAGCCACCCTTATTCAAATCTGTAGAAATAACACTCTCCACTCCGCAAAAAAAAGAAGAACAGATCACCATCAAATTAAGCAGTGTAGCTGGTTGCTCCGGAATCAGGTCGGCTCCTCAATCCACCACCACGGGTTTGTTTTCGCCTGCAGTAAAAAAAGATATTGTCATCAATGAGATCCTATTCAATCCTCCCATTGGCGGGTACGATTATCTTGAACTTTATAATTACAGCAAAAAGAACATTGATTTAGGTGATCTGCAGATCGCGAACAGGAATGGTGACAGAAAAATATCATCCATTACAAAACTCGCAGATTTTCGCTACCCGTTATTGCCCGGTGAATATGTGCTGATCAGTACAAATAATGATTGGGTTATCCAGAAATACCAGCCGCCGCCGGTAAAAAGATCAGTGCAATTGGGATCCATGCCCACCTATCCGGACGACATCGGCGAGGTGATTCTATTGAATGACGTTGGAGAGATCATTGATGAATTGAATTACGATGAGAAATGGCATTTCGCTCTAGTGAGTGAAAAAGAAGGGATTTCGCTGGAAAGGATCAGTGCGGGCGGAACAACTAATGATCCGTTCAACTGGCATTCAGCTTCCACCTCATCCGGATACGGTACTCCCGGCTACCGTAATTCCCAGGTTCTGCCGGAAGAAAAAACCCAGGGCTTCATTAGCCTGAGCACAGGCATTATTTCTCCTGATATGGACGGTCGTGACGATTATTTACTGATCAATTACCAGTTTCCTGCTCCCGGTAGTGTTGCTACCATAACGGCCTTTGACAGCCAGGGCCGCGCCGTTCGTTCGATAGTCCAGGGTGCATTATGCGGCAGTTCCGGCAGTTTCCGCTGGGATGGCCTTGACCATTCCGGCGCAGTCCTTCCCCCTGGCGTTTATATTATCCTCACTGAAGTCTTTGATTTACAGGGCAAAACAAAGAAATACCGGCATACAGTAGCCATTTATCGCTGATTGACATCTTCTTGATATTCAATAGGAATGATTTTTGATGTACCAGAATAGAAGTACTACAGATAATCTCTGTTTTATTTTTTAATTTTACTACTCTCTTAAACTTCCAAATTCCGGGAAAAGCCCTTTCGCAAAAAAGGCACCCATGTATTTATTATCCCGGCATAGTGTAACTAAGGTTTTATCGACCATTTTGGGCCTATTAAGTTCAATGCTTATATTTTCCCAGACTCAATACCTCACCCCTTTAAGTGTATCGGGGGGCACAAGAACACTTTATATTGACAACCCAACGGTTTCCAACTGCCCCAACACGTATGAATATGTTCCTAACGGGTTTAACATCAATGACCCAGCTGTAAAATATCCGATCATAATTGGATTCCCGGGACTTAGTGAAATGATTGGTCCGGTTGAAACTAACTCACAAGCAATGGACAAATTCATTAACCCTAATATTTATCTAAATGCAGGAATACAGCAAATTGTGGAGCAGGGAAATTTTCCGGCAACAACTACATACAATTCCCAAAACTATCAATTCATTGTCATCGGAGTTCAATGTAAAAACAACGCCAGCAATACCGCCCAAACACCACTTGATGTACAAAATCTTTTAAACAACTACATTTTTGTTAAGTACGCAGATAAGATAGATTGGAATCGAATCTATCTGACGGGGTTAAGTGCCGGAGGTGGATTGGTTTGGGAATATATCGAAAATACTAAGCGGGCAGGGATGATTGCAGCCATTGTTCCAATTGCCCCTGGTACTGTATACGTAAGTAAAGTTGACGGAACTGTGGTGACAAGCCCAACTGACTATACCCCAAATTTTAATACCATAATTAACAACGTTATAGCCCAACCTGGCCTTGGGGTTTTTGCAGTTCACAATAATGGCGATCAAAGTGTTAATGTGGAGGTCAGTAAAAGATTTGTAAATACAATAAACGGCATACAAACGAATAGGGCAAATATTAGGATTTTTGATCCACCACCCGATCCCCCAACAGATCATAATGCCTGGGTAAGAGCTTACGATCCAACCAAATTTGAGTTCAATGGCCAGAACATGTACCAATGGCTACTCTCCAATCAAAATCCTACGGCAACTGCCGTCCTCCCCGTCACCCTGACCAACTTCGACGCGGTTGCAAAGGGCAGTGCAGTCGAACTCAGCTGGAACACCGCCTCGGAAAGCAACAGTTCTTATTTCGCAGTGGAGCGTTCGTCGGATAGGCAGGAATGGAAGGAAATAGGAAGAGTGAAGGCCAGCGGGAACTCTACAACAGCAAAAAACTACAGGTTCACTGATAACGCGCCATTGAGTGGTAATAATTATTACAGGCTGAAAATGGTTGACCTGGATGCCAGTTTCAAATGGTCGGAGATCAGGAAGGTGGGCATGAACGGCTCCGACCTGGAATTCAGCTTCGGACCGAACCCGGTGCTGAACGAAGCCAGCATACGCATCAGCGGCAATCAGCGTACAAGATTGAATATTACAGTAACGGACCTTATGGGAAGAACATTGAGATCAATCAGCGTTTCCAAAACGGAAAACATGCTCAACCAAAAGATCAATTTAGCTGATCTTCCTGGCGGGCAATACGTTCTTTCCATCAAAGGAGACCATGTCAATTACACGCAGCGTATTATGAAGCGATAAAAACCAGGAGCAACGCCTGCTCTTCCCTGCTTATCCAATGCATTTCCCGGTTAACTCACTAACCGGCCAGCACACGGCCGAAGGCCAAAAGAAGAAGCCGATTCAAAATTTGAATCGGCTTCTTCTTTATATGATCAGTATCAGATCAGCGTAATATCAAAGTTCACCAGCTGCACAAATTCCTGCACCCTTTCATCAATATCAACCCTGTTGATCTCCCGCAACCGCTGGGTACCGAATTTCTCCACACAGAATGAAGCCATGGCCGAACCTACAATAATGCCCGACTTCATATTATTATAAGAGATATCACCCGTTCTGGCGATGTGTCCAATGAATCCTCCGGCAAACGTATCACCCGCCCCGGTTGGATCGAACACTTCCTCGAGTGGAAGCGCCGGTGCAAAGAATACCTGGTCTTCATGGAACAGTAATGCGCCGTGCTCACCTTTCTTGATTATAAGGAATTTAGGTCCCATCTTCAGGATCTCCTTAGCTGCGCGTACCAGCGAATACTGCCCGCTCAGCTCACGGGCCTCGCTATCGTTCACCAGCAACACATCCACTTCACGGATAACCTTCTCCAGGTCTTCCGTTGCTGTTTCCATCCAGAAGTTCATCGTGTCCATGGCGATCAGCCTGGGCCTGGTCTTCATCTGTCTGATCACACTCAATTGCACAGCAGGCACAAGGTTTCCCAGCATGAGGAATTCACAATCCTGGTAACCTTCAGGCACCACCGGATCGAAATCGGCCAGTACATTGAGTTGGGTATCCAGGGTATCCCTGGTATTCATGTCCATATGGTATTTGCCCGACCAGAAGAATGATTTTTCGTTTTTCTTGATCTGCACCCCGTCAAGCACTACACCGCGGTCGGTCAGCGCATCCAGCTCCTCGCGGGGAAAATCTCCGCCAACTACTGATATCTGCTTGACCGGTTTCTTGAAATTGGAGGCACTCCAGGCGATATATGTGGCCGCACCGCCAACGATCTTATCGCTTTTCCCGAATGGGGTTTCAATTGCATCGAAGGCCATGGAACCAACTACTACTAATGACATTTTCAAAACGTTTTGGTGCCGCAAAGATAACAGAATGAAGAATGTAATTTTATTAAACAAAACTAACAACTGTTAGTGCTTTATTTTACTTTTGTACCCTCAAACTACCTAACAATGGCAAAGCTCGGCGGTCGTAAAAACGGGTCCAGGAGGGAGATGATCAGCCTCGCGGCAGCAAGGCTTTTCAGGGAAAAAGGATTTCCTTCTACCGGCATGCGGGATCTAGCCGGCGACGTGGGTGTAGAAGCTGCAAGCCTCTACAACCATATCCGCTCAAAATCAGAGTTGTTACAGGAGATCTGTTTCCGGGTGGCCAACGACTTCAATACCCAGCTGCAGCAGATGGAGAACAGTGAAACACTCAGCAGTATTGAAAAACTTGAAGCTATCGTGAGGTTCCATATTGACATGTGGGTGACCAGGCTGGACGAAGTGATGGTGACCAACAACGAAAGCAAATACCTGGACGAACCTTATAACGCCACCTTCCTCAACGAAAGAAGGATCTATGTAAGAAGGCTGGAGCAGATCATTGAAGACGGTATCAGAAAAGGCCAGATCAAAAAAGTGCAGCCCTACGCGGTGGTATTGACTTTGCTGAGTGCTGTGAGAGGAATAGAATTCTGGCACCGCACCAAGAAGAACATCAGCGCATCAGAACTTGAAGAATCCATGATCTTACACCTCGTGGAGGGACTGAAAAAATAGCGATATGTCGTTACACTTTCATACACTAACAGTAAAGGATATCCGAAAAGAAACCGACGATTGTGTTTCTGTGGCATTTGACATCCCGCCATCCCTTGAATCGGCATTCAAATTTGAACAGGGGCAGAATATCACCATAAAAAAAGTGCTGGAGGGAGAAGAACTGCGGCGCAACTATTCTATCTGCACCTCTCCCATTGACCGGGAACTGCGGGTAGCCATCAAGGCCATGCCCCTGGGCCGTTTTTCTACCTGGGCCAACGCAGGTCTGAAGAAAGGCGATACCCTGGAAGTGATGCCGCCAACGGGTAAATTCAATACCCGCCTCGATCCTACAGCGCATAAAAACTACCTGGCATTTGCCGCAGGAAGCGGCATCACGCCGGTTATATCCATCATCAAAACCACATTGAAAACAGAGCCCGGGAGCAGCTTCACACTGGTATACGGCAACCGGAACAGGAGGTCGATCATATTCAGGGAAGAACTGGAAAACCTGAAGAACAGGTACATGAACCGCCTGCAGCTGGTGCATATACTGAGCCGTGAAGAACCCGAAAGCAGCATCCTGTTTGGCCGGATCGATGGAAATAAATGTTCAGCGCTTTTTCAGCATCTGATCCATATGAAAGACTTCGACGAGGTATTTCTCTGCGGCCCTGAAGAGATGATATTCGGCGTGCGCGACTATCTGAAAGCAAATAATTTTCCTGAAGAGCATATTCATTTCGAACTGTTTACCACGCCAACCCAGGCCGCGCAACAGAACCAAAATAACATACCACAGGCAGGGGCCACACAGGAATTGTCCAGGATACAGGTGAAGATCGACGGGATCATAACAAGTTTTGAGTTGCCCATACAGGGAGATACCATTCTGAACGCCGCTTTAAGGCATGGCGCGGATCTGCCTTATGCATGTAAAGGAGGAATGTGCGCTACATGCAAGGCGAAACTGCTGGAAGGAAAAGTGGAAATGGATGTGAACTATGCATTGGAGAAAGATGAAGTGGCAGCGGGATTTATTCTGACCTGCCAGAGTCATCCGTTAACGGCCAGTGTGTTTGTAGACTACGATAGCAGGTAACAGGTGGCAGGTTGCAGGTTGCAGTAAAATATTTTTTGACTTTTGAATTTTGAATTTTGACTTATGCTAGAACAACAATTCCAATCCAAGATCGACAACGAGATCAAGATCGAGCCGAAAGACTGGATGCCGGAAGCATATCGTAAAACCCTGCTCAGGCAGATCAGTCAACATGCCCATAGCGAAGTGGTAGGCATGCTGCCCGAAGGCAATTGGATCACGCGCGCCCCTTCATTAAAAAGAAAAGCCGTATTGCTGGCCAAAGTGCAGGACGAAGCCGGACATGGCCTCTACCTCTATTCAGCAGCGGAAACGCTGGGCTTCTCCCGTGACCAGATGATCCATGATCTGCTGACCGGTAAAGCAAAATATTCATCCATATTCAACTACCCTACGCTCTCATGGTCCGACATCGGCGCCATCGGGTGGCTGGTAGACGGCGCTGCCATCATGAACCAGGTGATGCTCTGCCGCACATCATACGGCCCCTACGCACGTGCTATGGTGCGCATCTGTAAAGAAGAAAGTTTCCACCAGCGCCAGGGCTTTGAGATCCTGCTCACCCTAAGCCAGGGAACCGAAGCGCAGAAAGCCATGTGCCAGGATTCGATCAACAGGTGGTGGTGGCCTTCATTGATGATGTTTGGCCCTAAAGACAGCGAAAGCACCCACTCAGACCAAAGCACCAAATGGAAGATCAAAAGAAAATCAAACGACCAGTTGCGCCAGGAGTTTGTAGATATGATCGCTGAGCAAGTAAAAATATTGGGAATGACTCTTCCGGACCCGGATCTGAAATGGAATGAATCCCGGGGCCATTACGATTTCGGGGAGATCAACTGGGAAGAGTTCTGGAATGTGGTGAAAGGAAATGGTCCCTGTAACAAACAAAGACTTGAAGCCCGCAATAAAGCGCATGAAGAAGGACGATGGGTTAGGGAAGCCGCTATCGCCTATGCGCAGAAAAAAGCCGAACGTACTAAAAACCAGGCAGCATGATGATCAGAAAATTCTATTACGGAGACATTCCTGAAGATGCAGGTACAGGAAGCGGGTCAGCAAACACTGAAGTAAAAAGCAGCAAAGACTGGCCACTTTGGGAAGTATTCATCAGGAGCAAGCAGGGTCTCGACCATAAACATGTGGGAAGCCTCCATGCCGCCGATGCTGAAATGGCCATTGAAAATGCCCGTGACGTATATACAAGACGTATGGAAGGCGTAAGCATCTGGGTAGTGGAGAGCCAATACATACATGCTTCCAATCCGGACGATGCGGATAGCTTTTATGAACCGGCAAACGATAAAGTATACAGGCACCCCACGTTCTATCAGCTGCCTGACGAATTAAGCCATATGTAACATGAACGAATACTTATTTGAATACGTAGTTCACCTGGCAGACGATGCACTGATCCTGGGGCACCGCAACTCGGAGTGGTGTGGCCACGGGCCCGTACTGGAACAGGATATAGCGATCACCAATATTTCGCTCGACCTGATTGGCCAGGCAAGGAATTTCTTCCAGTATGCTGCAGAGATCAAAGGAGGTGATACAACGGAAGACAGTCTTGCCTACCTCCGCGATGTCCGCGAATTCAGGAATTGCCTGCTGGTGGAACAGCAGAACGGAGACTGGGGTAAAACCATCCTGAGGCAATTCTTCATGAGCAATTACCAGCAGCTCCTCTATAGCAGGTTAGAAAACAGCTTCGACAGGCAGATCGCAGCTATTTGCGAGAAAGCATTAAAAGAAGTTACCTATCACCTGAAGTGGAGTTCGGAATGGGTGATCAGGCTGGGAGACGGCACTGATGAAAGTCATGCCCGCATGATCAATGCAATCGATGAACTTTGGACCTACACAGGGGAACTTTTCATACCGGCAGGTTATGAAGCAAAAGCATTGGAGTCCGGATTGGCACCTGATATCACGGCATTGAAAAACGACTGGCTAAACCGTGTGGCCCTTGTATTTGAAGAAGCCAAACTTCCTGTTCCAACTGCAGGTTTCGCACAAACCGGCGGCAAGCAGGGAATGCATACTGAATATCTCGGGTATATACTTGCGGAGATGCAATATCTGCAGAGAACCTACCCGGCAAGCAAATGGTAGATGATGGATAAGAAGATCCTTGATATACTTTCCCATGTTGCCGATCCCGAAGTTCCGGTACTGTCTGTAGTGGACCTGGGGATCATAAGGGATGTGGTCAGCCATGCCGATGGATCACTGGAAGTATTGATCACACCAACCTATACCGGCTGCCCCGCTATGGACATGATAGCCACCAATATCAGGATGGAACTTCTGGCTAACGGATATCAACAACCGAAAATAACCACGGTGCTTTCACCGGCCTGGACAACGGACTGGATGAGTGAAGAGGGAAAACTGAAACTGAAAGAATACGGTATTGCGCCGCCACTGCCCAAACAACAGGTATGCAAACAGGAACTATTTGCTGAAGAAGCCATACAGTGTCCGCGCTGTAATTCGCACCATACAAGAAGGGTAAGTGAATTCGGATCAACTGCCTGCAAAGCCCAGTACCAGTGCCTTGACTGCAAAGAACCGTTTGACTATTTCAAATGCCATTAATATGGAACACATCAAATTTCACATTGAAGAAGGTATAGCGAGTATCATCATGAACCGGCCGGACAGGTTGAATGCATTCAACCGGACCATGGCGCTTGAATTACAGCACTGCCTGGATGTTTGTGCCACCGATCATGAGGTGAGGGTGGTATTCCTATCCGGAAGCGGCAAAGGATTTTGTGCCGGCCAGGATATTGCAGAACTGACTGCACCCAACTCGCCCACTATTGCACAGATACTGAGTGAGCACTGCAACCCGATCATCAGGAAGATCAGGACCATTGCCAAGCCGGTAGTGGCCGGAGTGAACGGTGTGGCTGCAGGCGCTGGTGCCAATCTCGCCCTATGCTGCGATATTGTTGTAGCGAAGAGATCGGCATCTTTCATACAGGCCTTCTCCAAGATCGGGCTGATACCAGACAGCGGGGGAACTTTTTTCCTGCCCAGGCTGATCGGCTGGCAGAAAGCATCGGCACTGATGATGACGGGGGACAAAGTATCTGCAGAAGAAGCAGAAAAACTGGGAATGATCTACAAAATATTTGATGATGATGTTTTTGACCACAATGTGAAGCAATTGCTGGAAACATTGGCCGGCATGCCCACCAAAGCGTTCGCGCTGACCAAACACGCACTGAATTATTCTTTTACAAATGATTATAGCGCCCAACTGGAGTTGGAAGATAAACTACAACAGGAAGCAGCCCTCAGTTACGACTATCGTGAAGGGATCGATGCATTCATCAATAAGAGAACCCCTGAATTCAAAGGAGAATGAATAAAGATACTGTTGCAAGAGAAGTAGTGGACCATATGATGGACCACGATGCATTCAGCCAGTGGCTGGGCATTGAAGTACTGGAGATCACAGAAGGATACAGCCGGATCAGCATGACCATCCGGAAAGAAATGGTGAATGGTTTTGGTATAGTGCATGGAGGAGTACCCTTTGCTTTTGCCGATTCTGCTTTTGCTTTTGCCTGCAATAACCGAAACAATCTTTCTGTGGCCCTGGATGTGACCATCAGTTTTATGAAGGCCATGCATATTGGCGATGTACTTATTGCCGAAGCCAAAGAGATTCATAACGGCAGGAGCACAGGGGTTTACCTGATCACCATTCACAATCAGAAAAACGAACAGGTTG
>JAHEFC010000082.1:3815-12269 GCA_024640385.1 Sphingobacteriales bacterium | reverse complement strand
CCGTGAAATGTCCAGCCATGGCCCTCTTCAAACCTTTTGGTAGCGGGTTTGCCGATATCGTGCAGAATGGCTGCCCAACGCAACCAGAGATCGTCTGTTTTGACAGCGATATTGTCCAGCACCTGCAGGGTGTGATAAAAATTGTCTTTATGCCCAAGCCCGTCAATATATTCAGCCCCTGCCAGGTCAACCATCTGCGGGAAGATCAGCTTGAGTAATCCCGAGCGGTAAAGCAGGTCGAACCCAATTGATGGCTTAGGTGCTAATATGATCTTATTCAGTTCGTCGGTTATTCTCTCCTGGGATACAATGGAGATCCGGCCTGCATGTTCAAAGATACCCTGCCAGGTTTTATCCTCAATGGTGAATCCCAACTGCGTGGCAAACCGGATGGCACGCATCATCCTGAGCGGATCGTCACTAAAGGTTTGCCCGGGTTCCAATGGTGTCCGGATGATGCCATTACGAAGGTCTTCCATTCCCTTAAACGGATCTACCAACTCTCCAAAACGGTCTGTCAGGCTAACGGCTAGGGCATTGATGGTAAAATCCCGGCGCAACTGGTCTTCCTCCATGGTTCCGGGTTCCACCTCCGGATTTCGGGATTCTGAACGATAGCTCTCTTTCCGGGCGCCTACGAACTCGATATCCATATCCTGGTATGGAATATGGGCCGTACCGAAATTCTTGAAAAATGAAACCGGCGGATGTGGCTCCAGCAGCTCGGCCACGGCATGGGCAAGACTGATGCCATCTCCACTGCAAACGATATCGGCATCTTTGGTGGCCCGGCCCAGCAACTTATCCCGCACAAACCCGCCAATGATCAGGCAGTCCACTTCCAGTGTTCTGGCGGCGGTGGCAATTTTGGAAAAAATGTATAATTCTTTCTCTGTGCACGAGATCTGCATGGGCCAAAGTTAAGGATTAGCGGATTGGCGGATTGGCGGATTGGCGGATTGTTGCCAGGATCTGCTTATCCTCTATGGTCAGTGCACACTTAAAATGCCCTTCAGGGCAGGCAGTATGACCGTGAAGGCCACAGGGTTTACAACTCAGTGCAACCCTTGTCTGAACTATGGCGCTATCATCAGACAGTGGCCCATAACCGAAAGATGGAACCGTTGAGCAATAGATGGCTGTTACCGGAGCGTTGACCGCAGAAGCAAAATGCATGGGCCCTGAATCGTTGACCAGGTTACGAAGGGCATCTTTTTGTAAAGCGGCTGATTGCAGCAACGAAAGCCTGCCACACAGGTTGATGATCCGGTGCTTGCTGGCACAAGCTCGCCAGATCTCTTCCGCCAATGGAGAATCTGATGGGGCGCCAATCACATAGATCTTCAGGGATTCATTCAGCTTATCCAGCAGGCTGATCCATTTTTCTTTGGGAAATTGTTTGGTGAACCATACCGATGCAGGCGCAATACAGACATAGGGAGCGGTTTTATATTCAACAACTTTCTGCAGGTCCGCAGCTGTTGGGTAAAGCCTGGGCTTTGCAGGCCGGGCGTCAGTAAGATGCGCGATCAGCATCTGGTTCCTTTCGGTTTCGTGGAGGGGGTTTTGCTCAGTACTGATGATATGCTTAACCGACCTTGTAAAAAAAGACGACAATGGATTCTTATCAAAACCTATGGTTTCATTTGCCCCGGAAAAAGCGGTGATCAAGCCTGTAGCAGCAAAACGCTGGACGTTGACCACGTGATCATACCCGGAACGCCTGACCTCTTTCCAGATTCGATAAAGATCACTGTACTTCCCATTTTTTTTGTCCCAGATCAGCACCCTGTTAATATGGGGATGTTCTTTCAGAAGCACTTCATTCCCTTTCCGCAAAAGGAAATCTATACTTGCATCGGGAAAATGCAGGTGCAATTTTTCCACCAATGCCGTAGCGAGAACAACGTCCCCTATGAATGCAGTTTGTATGATGAGGAATTTCTTCAACGCTGGTAAAATTAGGACTATTGTAGAAAGGGATTTCTAATCTATGTTTGCAAAAATTTCAGGGTATGAGTTTAAGAGACCAGATCATCGATGCCTGGCAGAACAGGGAACTTTTAAAAGAATCAGCATATTCCGATGCGGTGAGGTCTGTGATCGAAGAAGTGGATAAAGGAAGATTACGTGTTGCTGAGCCTGCCGGGGAAGGCTGGCAGGTGAATGAATGGGTGAAACAGGCGATCCTGATGTATTTCGGGATCCAGCAGATGCAGACCTGGGATCTTGCTCCTTTCGAGTTTTACGATAAGATGCTTTTAAAAAAAGACTATAAGTCACTGGGGGTAAGGGCCGTACCGCATGCCGTGGCCCGTTATGGGGCCTTCCTGGCCAGGAATGTGGTGTTGATGCCATCCTATGTGAATATTGGTGCCTATGTTGACGAAGGCACTATGGTAGATACCTGGGCCACTGTGGGCAGTTGTGCGCAGATCGGCAAAGGAGTGCATCTGAGCGGAGGTGTGGGCATCGGGGGCGTCCTGGAGCCCCTACAGGCCAGTCCGGTGATAGTTGAAGACGGATGCTTCATCGGGAGCAGGTGCATTGTAGTGGAAGGCGTCAGGGTGGAAAAAGAAGCAGTATTGGGTGCGAATGTGGTGTTGACCCAGTCCACCAAGATCATTGATGTCAGCGGAGCTGAACCGATTGAATACCGTGGCCGGGTTCCGGCAAGGTCGGTAGTTATTCCGGGGACCTATAACAAGCAATTTGCTGCCGGCGAGTACGGTGTTGGCTGTGCCCTGATCATTGGTCAGCGCAAACCCAGCACAGACCTGAAGACCAGCTTGAACGATGCGCTCAGGGATTTTAATGTAAGCGTGTAGAGGAAAGAAAAAATTCAAAAGTAAAAAGTAAAAAAAAGACTGGATTTTACTTTTTACTTTTAAATTTTTAGTTATTCAGAGCCTTGCAATTCATTAATTCCCAGCCTTCTCCCTCTTCCCTGTAAAACTTCCCTCTCCCATCGTACCCAGCTTCACGATGCCTTTCATATTGTCGCCATCCACTGTGCCGGTATATTCGATCATGTTGGCCTGGATCGTGAATTCCAGCCTGATCTTGTTCCCGTTCACAGTCCCTTTCACTTCGGCCTCACCCAATGCGCCGGTGTAATTTCCCGAGAGGGTGCTGTCATTTACATGCTTTAATACAAAAGTGGGCGAACCGCTTCCCATGGTGGTTTCCACATTCATCAGCCATTTCCCGTCTACTTTGGCATGTTGCTGGGCCATGCATGCTACTGAAAAGGCCATAAGGAAGGCCAGCAAAATGATCGGCTTTTTCATTTTTTTATTCTAATGTAATGAAATGGATGAGCTTAATAAAAGAAAAGCCCGGCAGAATTCTTGCCGGGCTCTGCCATCTGTATCAGTCTATTTTTTCGTCTCTTCGATATAGTTGCTCACAAAACCGGCAAGAGCTCCCCCTACAATTGGAGCTACCCAGAATAGCCATAATTGACTGATAGCCCATCCCCCGGCAAAAATCGCCTGTCCTGTGCTACGGGCCGGGTTTACTGAAGTATTGGTTACCGGAATACTGATAAGGTGAATCAATGTCAGTGCCAAACCGATCGCTATAGGCGCAAATCCCCTGTATGCCTTGTCCGATGTTGAACCAAAAATGATGATCAGAAAGAAGAATGTCATAACCACCTCCGTGATCAATGCTGAGACCATGGAATAATTCCCCGGCGAATGTTCACCATATCCATTTGATGCAAAACCCGATTCAAGGGAAAATCCGGGTTTTCCTGACGCGATAAGGTATAAAACACCTGCAGCCGATATAGCCCCGGCCACCTGTGATATGATATAACCGGGAACCAGTGAGGCAGGGAGTCGACCGCTGGTCCAGAAAGCGACGGTAATTGCAGGATTGAAATGTGCCCCGGAGATATGACCCAATGCATATGCCATGGTCATTACGGTCAATCCAAATGCCAGTGAAACGCCTAGCAGGCCAATACCCACATCAGGAAAGGCCGCTGAAATAACAGCGCTGCCACAGCCGCCCAGAACAAGCCAGAATGTACCAATGAATTCCGTCAGATATTTTTTCATAATCGAATAGTTTTAATCGATTGATTTTGAAGGCAAACGCCAAGCGTCAAAGATTCGGGAAAATGCCGGAACTATGAAAATTCGGACGGATGTTGATGTATCAGATTATAAATCTGCCATAATTGCCCAGTTAATGACGGTCGAAAACATAGAAAAGTGAAATATTCAATGGATACCTGCGTTTTATAGATAAGGAATCCAAACTTTATGCAAAAGCAATTATTAATCATCCTGTTTTTCCTGCCCATTACCCTGATAGGGCAGAGAAACGTTGACCTCGATAAATTCGGGTTTTCGGTCCAATTGAGATCATTACCCACTGTAAAACTGGACAGTACCTACCGCACCTACAACGTTGAAATAGAGAACACTAAACTCATGCAGTCGCTGACCCGTGAAGTGGACCCCGAAAGGATGGTAGAGCTTGACGGCTGGAGAAAACTGCCGGAAGGCGGGCACCTGACCGTTACTGTGAGACTGGATGATCTCCTGCCCGAATCCTTCACTGTTGTGGAGCGGGTTGAAGACATCAAAGACAAACAGGGAAAAGTCACAGGTACCAAAAACTTTTATGCGCAGGAAGTAACCTATAGTTTTGCAGCCACTGCCGTTGTAACAGATTACAAAGGCATGCATATATATGACCAACAGCTTGTAAACAGGGAACAGAAGCAAAAATACAGGAGCCCTGAATTCCCCGTAAAACAACTTGCCGAAGGGTATTTCTTTTTGAACTCGATCAAACTCACCAACGACCTTTACAGGCAGAATGTGACCAGGGCCATGCATGCACTGAGCAACAGGCTGTCCCAGGATTTCGGCTACTCCGAGGTGACCTCCAATGATTTCATGTGGATCGTTGGCAGCAGAAAGCATCCAGAATACGACGCCCACAGGAAAGCATTCCAGCAGATGAACAGTGTATTATTCGGCATGGATGCCAGTACGCCTATCCCGGACGTCAGGGCAAAAATGAAACCTGTTATAGACTATTTTGAAGGGATCAAAAAAAGATATAATTCCACCAGCAAGCACGACAGGAAATTGCGCTATGCAAGTTTCTTCAACCTGGCCGTCATCTACTATTACCTGGACGATCCCCAGTCCATGATGAAAGAGGCCAATGGACTTGTGTTGAACGATTTTGATTCCCGAGATGGCAAAGGATTTGAATCTGTTGCCATGCGACTTAAGAACCAGATGCAGATCGCTAATGTGAACTCAAGGCATTTCCCCATAGATGTCAGTAAATTCAAAGGACCATACGAGACAACGCAGCCTGTATTGTCCAAAACAAACTAGCATTACTCCAAATAATAGCCGAACTCATGATCCTGTCTAAAGGGATCATGAGTTTTTTTGTGCCCGCCTATAACCAATTTTGGGTACTGTATTTGGTGTAAAGTTTTCATACTCTTGCTGAGAACACTCTTTTCAGCTCTTAACCAAAACAACTCACAATGAAAAAGATCTTCCTATTGGTGCTTATTGCATCAACACTGACCACTTACGCGCAAAACAAAAATCTTACCACCGTCAACACGGTTAAACCGAAGAAAGGTCAGAAAATGGCTTTTGAAGCGGCCTACAAGCAGCATGTTGCAAAATTCCACACTACCGCTGACGGGATGGAAGTCTATGAGATTTTGAGTGGCCCTTACCAGGGATTCTACCACATAGCAGGAGGATATAAGGCATTTGAGGATTTCGACAAAGAAAGGCCGGATGCAGCTGCACATAGCGCCGATCTTGATAAAACATTTTTCCCTTACCTGGATGAAACCATGAACGCAACCTATCGATTTGTTGACAGCCTGAGTCTTCGGCCAGAAGTGCAGGCAGATAAATACGTGGTTACTGTTCGACACTTAAAGCAGGGTATGGAACAAAATGATTTGAGAAGGGAAATGTCCAGAAATGTCCAGGTACTTAAGAATATGAAAACCGGATTCATGACTAACCTCAGCTTTGCGATGTTCGACCAGATCTGGGACGGATCGGATCAGACCTGGGTGGAGATCAGGAATCTTAAAGATGGATTCAAATCGCTTGAAGCCGATTTTTATGGCAAGAATCCTCCTGGTACTCCATCATTCCGTGATGAATATGCGAAACTCTATGGACATGCCGCATGGGATACCAGGGCAAAATTAATGGAAGATGGAAATGCGAAAGTTGATGTTTATATTATGAAACTAAGAAGAGATCTCAGTTCACCTCCTGCTCCAGCGAAATAAATTTCTATCGAAAAAGCCCCGTTTTTACGGGGCTTTTTATTTACAGAAGAAACAAAAGAAAGAATGAAAGTCTGCTAAATTCGATACCGGACATTATCTCCTGGTAACGCGAAACTTTCGGAAGTAACGATTCAGCAGAAAATTAATCTGAACCATTCTATCAACTCAACAAAAGACAGGTAGATTTGCATGTTATTCAATAGAAACCGCTTTCCCGCTTTTTGCTGAACGTTTAGCGGCATCAAGGATCTTCACTACCATTTCATTTGTTTCCGGAGAGGAAAGATCCCAGGGAGAAAGTTTAATATTCCCACGAATGACATTTGCAAAATACACAAATGGATCGTTCCGGTTTCCTGGCAAAGCAGGAGCAGTAATCGATTGCGGTTGTGCTTTTTCACTCTCCCTAAATATCATATTGGTGCCGTCTTTACAGATCACATAGCCCGTTCTGCCGTAGAGTTCCATCTCTTTGCGATTATAGGGCCAGTTCCAGGAAGCTTGTATCACCACCTGGGCTTTGGGATAACTGATCACTATGGTAGCTTCATCATCTACTTTGGGATAAATATCAGGCTTGATCTGTTGAGTCACAGCTGAGACTGACAAAGGCTTCTCTCCTTTTAATAACCAGGTGGCCAGGTCTGCACCATAACACCCGAAATCGTTCAATGCTCCTGCCCCGTTCTGCGCGGGATCCGTCAGCCAGGCCAGGAACTCCTCACTGCATCCGATCTCCTTTGGTCCGCGATGGCCGGTATAAAAAACGATCTTCCTGATATCACCGATCGATTGATCATTCCATGCTATTTTGTAAGCCATTTCATTGGAACCATACCAGGTGGTCTCGTAATTGGTGAGCAGGTAGATCTTGTGCTTTTTTGCCAATGCCAGCATTTTATTGGCATGATCAAGACTCACTGCCAGCGGCTTCTCCACCATCACATGAATGCCACGGGGTGCGCAGTATTCAACCACTTTCAAGTGATCATAAATACTATTGAAAGCGAGAACAGCTTCCGGCTTTGTTTTTTCTATCATCTCTTCCAATGACGTATAGAAAAGTTTTTTATCAAGTCCGTATTGCTTGGCATACCTCTCTGCCAATGCAGTATTGGCTTCAGCATATCCCACTACTTCAATATCGCCCAGATTTTTCCTGCCGAGTATCCAGTGAACATGATCGTGCACCAGCCCCACTACGGCAACCCGCACGGGTCTGGAGGAAGACTGGGCATTTAATGCCATGGGCAGAACCAGCATCAGTATGGATGCCGCAAATGATCTTTTAAACATGAGGAGAAATTAAACAAATATCCCGTTATTCAAACAGGAAATACATACCCACAACAATAATGGATATCGCTACTGAGGTCAGGCCGAAAAGGATCAGGTTATAGAGTTCAGGTATAGGGTTGGTCAGGCTCAGCACACAGCTGATGAATCCCAAAAACGCACCGAGGCCCATGCAGAAAAATCCAATAAACTGTTTTTTCTCTACTTTGAATTTTTTATAGGCATTGAGGTAAGCGGAAATTGTTTCAGCATCAAATCCTTTGGAAACCAGTTCCGCCTCCACAGCCTGGGGATCCAACTGGCTAAGATGCCATTGCCTGATTAATGCATTGTCTATGGCAGTGTTGTATTGCATTGCGATCATTTTGAATTTAGGAACACTGAATTCTCCCCGGATTTAAAATAAGAAGTTTTTATCAAATTCTGCCACCCTTCCAAATACTTCATATTCCCGTTAGGAATCACCTCTGACACATATAAGTTTTTGCTATTTTCACAGGATGCACCCGCAGATAAAAAGACTATTGGAATGTATTGACCTGGAAGAGAATGAACAGGTGCAAAGGTTCCGGCTGGATCAGCAACACAGCCTCAGGGCCCTTAAATCAGAAGGCCTTGCCCTGCACCCGATAAAAGTTACCCGCAAGAGTTTCGGCTACGCCGATTACCCTGAGATCAGTTTCAGATTGCCCTACCCTGCTGACACAGGCCAGTTCAAAGACGGCTCTGCCATTGAATGTTTTACTTCGGGTGAAGAACCGGTAAAAGGCATATTGATCAATTTAGAAGGTAAAGCCGGCGAATTCAGGTTGTTCGCACCAGATTTCCCCGATTGGATAGAAGACGATCATGTT
>JAHEFC010000082.1:0-3805 GCA_024640385.1 Sphingobacteriales bacterium | reverse complement strand
GTTGGCATTAAACTGGCGCCTGATACCAGAACCAGCAGTATCATGAAAAAGGTGCTGGAAAACCTGGATAAGAACAAGGATCTGTTCAACCTCTTTGAACAACTGCATGGCCAGCATAAAATGCCAACATATGCCAGGGAAGATATCAGCTTAACATTCAGGAATGAACATCTGAACAAAAGCCAACAGGAAGCTGTTGGCGGCATTGTCAGTAATCAGTCTATCACCATTGTTCATGGCCCTCCCGGAACCGGGAAAACAACCACGCTTATCGAAGCCATTCTGCAGATGATCTCAAGAGGGGAAAAACTCCTGGTGTCTGCACCCAGTAATACAGCAGTGGATAATATATCGAAAGGTTTGATAAAAAACGGAGTAAAACTATTGCGAGCCGGCAATACCAGTAAAGTGGATGAGGTTATTTTCCCCTTTACCCCTGAAGGGCGTCTGGTGAACAGCAAAGAGCTGAAAGAAATTAAGCAGTTAAAAAAACGGGCGGAGGAATTCAGGAGAATGGCGCTCAAATACAAAAGAAGTTTTGGAAAATCCGAGCGCGAGCAACGCAGTTTATTGTTTAAAGAGGTCAAGAATATCCGCACCGAAATCAAGAAGCTCCAGGTATACAATGAAGAAAAATTTTTCAGGGAAGCAGATGTGATTGCCGGTACACCCATTGGCTTATACGATGCCGGACTTTTCAAAATGAAATTCAACACGCTTGTCATAGACGAAGCAGGGCAATGCATTGAACCCCTTGCCTGGTGTATATTTCCTATGGCAGAAAAAATTGTATTGGCCGGTGACCACTGGCAGTTGCCCCCAACCGTTCTCAGTAACCAGGCTGCGAATCTGGGCCTGAACAGATCCATCCTGGAAGTGGCCATACCAACGGCTCCTGATATTTTCCTGCTCAATGTGCAATACAGGATGAGAAAAATGATCGCCGGATTTTCCAGCAAATATTTTTACAACAGCCTTCTTTATACGGCAGAACACCTGCATGACACCGGTGTTCACCTCACATTCGTAGATACAGCCGGTTCTGGCTTTAATGAAACCCATGGTTCAGATGGAAGTAGTCTGCAGAATGAAGGAGAATTGAAGATCGCGCAGTTACTGTTGGAAACGGAATCCCTGGACAAGTCACATACTGCTTTTATTTCTCCCTATGCCGGGCAGGTTGCCGCAGCAAAAGAAAAAAACCAGGCATACCTTCGGATCAGTACCATAGACAGTTTCCAGGGACAGGAAATGGAGAATGTTATCCTTTCATTGGTAAGGAGCAACGACAATGGAGAGATCGGTTTTCTGAAAGATTATCGAAGGATGAACGTGGCTATCACGCGGGCTAAAGAACAGCTCTATGTGATCGGAGACAGTTCCACTTTAGGTAACGACAAATTCTACCAGGAGTTCCTGGAATATATTGAAAAACATGGAACCTATAAAACCGTATGGGAGTATAACATGGCGGATTGAAAATAGTTGATCATTTTCCCATCCACTTTTTAAAATCCGTCACCTTCTCCCTGCTGACCAGGGCTTCCTTATCTACTGCGGGCTTAAGCTGAAGGATAAGGCGGTTGCCGAAATAATCGTCTATCTTATCAATACTTTCAATGGAAACATAAAAAGAGCGACTGATCCTGAAATACTGGTAGGGATCAAGCATATCTTCCAGTTCATCCATGGTATAGTCAACTACATATTTCCGGTTATCGTGCGTCTTGAAAAAATTCAGCCTGCCATCGCTGTAGAAATAGCAGATATCGGCAACTTCAATACTAACCAGCTTTTGGCCATTCTTCACGAGGAACCGTTTACGGTATTCCTTTGGCTGAAGTTTGACCTGCAGTTCCTTCACCAAACTGTCAATATTGAGGCCGGGCTTTTGCGAGGCCTGCAATTTCCTTAACTTCTCCAGGGCAGCCTGCAATTCGTCCTTCTGAATGGGCTTCAACAAATAATCAACACTGTTTACCTTAAAGGCCTTCAGGGCAAATTCGTCGTATGAAGTGGTAAAGATCACGGGACCGCGTACTTCAGTCAGATTGAAAATTTCAAAGCTCTGCCCGTCTGCAAGTTCAATATCCATCAGGATCAGATCCGGTGCAGGGTTTTTATCCAGCCATTCCACACTGGATTTTATGCTGTCAGCAACACCAACAACTTCTGCTGTTGCATCCACTGCTGCTAAAGTTTTCTGCAATTTCTTTACCGCCAGCTCTTCATCTTCTATGATCAGTACTTTCATAATAGCGATTGAAGTGATTATAAGGTAAATTACAATTGTTTAAAATCAAATGGGTGGGCTTCGGATAGGTTCGCATATTACCTGAATGAACCGTATATATGCCAACATGAACTGTTCAGCCTCAACCAGCCATAGCCGGCTTCCAGATCAATGGCAATACCACGGTGAAATTCTTGTTGTCTTCTATGATCTGAAATCCCTTCACCTTCAAAAGCTGGTATTTGGCCTTGATATTTTCCAACCCTACGCCATGACTGGCCGATTTCACCGTTCTACGCTGAAGGTTGTTGCTCACCACCAGTTTATTACCCGTTGTTGTGAATATGTCAATATGCAGGGGTTTGTTCTTAGAAAGGGAATTATGCTTGACAACATTTTCCACCAATAATTGCAGGGTCAGCGAGGGCAACAAATAAGGATAATACTCCTTTTCTATCTGCATATTCAGTTGTACGGCCTCCCCATGCCGGGTCTGCAAAAGCCGGAAATAAGACTCTATGAATTTGATCTCATTTTCCACTGTGCTTACACCCTCCTGGTTATTCCGTAGCAGGTATCTGTATACCTTACTCAGCTCATCCAGGAATACTTCCGCCTTTCCCTTATCTACGGTGATCAGAGACGACAGTGTATTGAAACAATTGAACAGAAAATGGGGGTTCACCTGGCTTTTCAGGGTGTCGAACTCCTGGCTGAACTGCATCTGGATCAGGGTCTCTTTCTCAGTTGAAGTCTGCTTGACCTTTGTGAAAATATAGTCTGCCTCATACAGTGTTTCGAAGATCAGATTTACTGCAAGCCCAACAGATAAACCTTTGAGCAGGTCAAGCTGCCTGAGTTGATACCCGAGAATCCGGAAATGATCGTATAAGAAAAAGATCAGGACAACGGCCGGACTCATGACGAAGACCGTTACAAACATTTTCATGAATACACGATAACTGCTTTGCTCGAGCCCCGGGAATTTCCTTTCCGCCCAATCCGCATAGAGAACATGGCCATACCAGGTGATGGTTCCCAGCAGGAACAGAAGCGGAAAAGATATCATCCATGCTTCTGCAGATTTCCATTTGTCATCATACATGATCAGGTTAAGAACCATGGCAATCAGCGGCATGGAAAACAAAAATGTATAGAGTTCCAGTCTTGGAGGTTTCATCAGCTTCATTGCAATACCCCCCCTTTTTTATAGATCAAAGGAATTCCGATCGTCCTGAATTTCCCTTCTTCCTCTTCTACACAAACATTGCTTCCAAGCAGTTCGTATTTCCTGATCAGGTTGTCAAGCCCTGATTCCAGTTCCAGGCTGTCCGATATCGCTTTGGGCTGAAGATTATACCTGACCAATACAGCAACATTCCCTTCAGATCTGATGGATATATTCAGAGGACTTGCCTTACTTACTATATTCTGTGTAAAAGCATTCTCAACTATAACCTGCAAGGTGAGCGGCGGTATCAGCATTTCTTTATCTTCTTGCCTGATATCCATGCTGATCTGTAGGCCTTCACCATATCTTGCCTTCAGCAGATACAAATAAGAAGTCATAAA
>JAHEFC010000375.1 GCA_024640385.1 Sphingobacteriales bacterium | reverse complement strand
CGCCAGCATGGTGGTGATCGGTGATGTGACAGACAGGGACGTAGTTCTTATCGATGATATCTGTGATACGGCAGGAACCCTGACCAAGGCAGCCGGGCTGCTGAAAGAAAAGGGCGCGAGAAGTGTGAGGGCACTGTGTACTCATCCAGTGCTTAGTGGAAACGCGTATTCAAATATTGAAAACAGTGTGCTGGAAGAGTTAGTGGTTTGCGATACTATACCATTACGTGGCCAGAGTTCAAAGATCAAGGTGCTTTCAGTATCCGATCTTTTTGCCATCGCCATCAGGCACGCTTATGAGAACCAGAGTATCACCAGCCTTTTCATTCATTCCCAAAGAAGGAATGCCTAGGCCAAAGAAAGTCAACAATTAATATTCATACAATGAACACAATTACAATCGAAGGACAACTGAGGACCGGAACGGGCAAATCAGCCACCCGCACGTTACGCTCTCAGGACCTGGTACCTGGTGTAATTTACGGGGGTGCTGAAGAGGTGAATTTTGCCGCTCCAGCTGTAGAATTCAAGCCTCTTGTCTACACATCGGAATTCCAGTTTGCAGAAGTCAATGTTAACGGTAAAAGCTACAGGTGCATTCTGAAAGACCTTCAGTTTGACAAGGTGTCAGACAGACTGAACCATGTTGACCTGCTTGAACTGGTGGAAGACAAGCCTGTAACGGCTACCATTCCCATCAAATTCACAGGTGCCGCAGCCGGTGTAAAAGCAGGCGGTAAGCTGGTTACCAAAATGAAAGCGCTGAAGATCAAAACACTTCCAAAATATCTCAGGGAGAATATCGAAGTGGATATCACCAACCTGGAACTCAATGGTAATATCAGGGTGGAAGACGTGAAACTGCCGAACTATGAGATCATGAACTCTCCCAGGATCCCAATTGCATCAGTGACCATGACAAGGCAGCTGAAGCAGGAAGAAGCAGCAGCTCCTGCCAAGGGTGCAGCAGCTCCAAAAGCAGCCGCAGCGCCAGCAGCTAAGAAGTAAAAATTAAAAAGTAATAAGTAATAAGCCTCATGCATTGCATGGGGCTTTTCTTTTGGGGTGACACAGAGACGCAGAGAGGGACGCAGAGACGCAGAGTAGAACCAGAGGCTCTCTGTGTCTCCGCGTCCCTCTCTGCGTCTCCTTCTGTGTCTCTGCGTCCCTCTCCGCGTCTCTGTGTTTACTACGCTTGAGCCGTTGGTCCGCCGAACTGCAAGGGTATCTGTACCTCTTCGAGGTCTTTTATTACTCCATTCACGGCCTCGAATTTCTGTACGTTATCCACCATCGCTTTCATCAGCCTTTTAGCGTGTTGGGGCGTTAGAATGATCCTGGACTTCACTTTGCTCTTGGGTGTACCAGGCATTACATTGACAAAATCCAGTACAAATTCAGCGTGGCTATGAGTAATGATGGCAAGGTTTGCATATTGGCCTTCAGCCATTTCTTCAGAGATCTCGATATTCAGTTGATTGGCGGCCTGTTGGTCTGACATAATTTATTTGCTTTTAGACTGGTGTAAAAGTAACTAATAAAGCAAAAAGGACTTCTCTTGCGAGATGTCCTTTTTGCAGAATGAGCTATCAGGAGCTTATTTCTTCTTAAGCGTTTCTTTCACTTTACGGGGAGCTGCAGTGTTATAGGAATAGAACAGATCAAAGGTTTTTGTAGCAGGGTCATAAGTGTTAGGACCCCAGGTCTGATCGATGTTTGGAGTAACACCTTTAGGTTTAATTGTAACGCTGTTATCTGCGTTAACAGTCAACTCCATAAAATATCGAGCGCCACCAAGATCCCCCAGTGGGGCAATTACTGAATTAGGACCAGAAGTTTCCAGGTCCTTTAATTCATCAATATCCCTGTCACCAGCTGTAGGATGCATAAAAACACCTGTTGCCTGGTATACTCCATCGTATTGGTTTTTGATGACGATCTCAATCAGCGCATCTTTCTGTGAACTGATAATGCCATTGTCCGTCTCGCTAAGGGTGAATCCCAGGGCATATTTTTTGCTCAGATCCAGTTTTCCCGGATTCAATTTCAATTTCAGATATTTAACAAACTCTCCGCCATTGAAAGGAACAACCCAGGTAGTGCCGTCAAATGTACTGCCGGTACCAGCCTGGAAATTGGTCAATTCAACATAGCTGGTTCCATGTTCGGCATTGTAAGCAGCGATCAGATTGGCATTCTTCTTTACCTTAATTGTAGTGCTTAATCCAAGATCGGAAGGAGTTATCGCATCTTTCCTGATCTCCAGGATATCCGTTTCAATAACTGCATCTGCTGCATCCAATGCCACGCCGCTGATCTCTTCTGCGGCAGCTGGCAGCTTAATGATTGTTTTCTCATTATTAGCTATCCCCTCGTTGACATCTACTTCTTTAACACATGAACTGCCAAAGGCGAGTAAAGTGATGAAGAGAAATAATTTGTTTATTGATTTCATTGTATTCAATTTTTTATAAACGAATTTTTCCATTATTTATGGCCTATCCCACCACATTCTCGCATACTGGGAATCACTTTCGGAATTCACCTTATATCTTTCAGCAGCAGCAGCGTAATTTTCCGGATTAAGCCTTGGTTCGTTAGGCCCATAATTCACTCTCCTTGGAATATTAGCAAGGCCTGGTGCGGGATCCAAATCGGGGAATCCTGTTTTTCTCCAGACACTCCAGCCCTGGAGTCCGTTGGGATACCATGCGATCCATTGCTGGGTAGCGATCTTTTCGGGGATGTCACCGCCTGCCAGGTCAACATTAGGATTGGACAAATATCCACCTAAAGCCGATGAATTGAAAATGCCCCACTCGTTCCAGCTCGCCTCAATCCCCTTCTTATAATCATCCGCAACTACTTCAGTGATCCAGCCCAGTTGGGCGGCTTCTGCCCTTGCAAGCCAAATATGTGCTGCAGTGATGATGGGAATAGGAGAAGTAGCAGTTGCCACACTGGTATTCATCAGCCTGGCATAGCCGGTGTTTGCATTTGCAAAATCCACGGCATCGTCACGTGTCAGACCAACCGGGAAACCAACTGTAGATGTTCCGAAAATGGTATTCCGGAGGTCGTTGGTCGAATTCATAAAATCAAGCAAGGGTTCACTGACAGCATAGTCATCCCTTTTAGTAACATTATAGTACTGGTAAAAAGGATTATTGAAATTTCCACCAGGATAAACGAGGGTTGCATTATCAGCCAGCGTGGAAATGACTTCACTGCCGTTTCCAAGGGCGGCCACAAATTCAGATTTACCCAGGGTTGAGTTCACTTTTGACATCCTTAAAGCAACCAACATCCGCAGAGAATTACCCAGCTTTTTCCATTTTGAAATATTTCCCCCGAAAAGAAGGTCTCCTTTAGGGCCAAGTCCATTATCAAATCCGGCAACGGCTTCTTTGAGTTCCTTTAACAGGTCCGTGTAAATGGACTCCTGGGTATCATATGGTATTGTGCTTTTTGCCTGAAGCGCTTCTTTGTAAGGAAGATCACCCCAGGTATCTGTAAGCACCCAAAAATGGAAGGCTTTCAATATCCTGGCTACAGCGATCTGATTGGCATTAGAGCCGTTTGAGATTGCCAGTGGCGCCGTCTCAGGGTCTTTGTTATAGTCGATTATATTCTGAAGATCTTTCAAAGGACCAGCATAGAATCCATCCCAGTTATTGATCGACCTGGCATACCTGGATGCATCTGTATATTGCGTTTCAGCATAGAACTGGCCGTATAAGCCTCCAATGGTGGCAGGACTGTTTCCTGCTACACCTGCAGTATAGGTCCCCAATGTGGAGAGGGCATTAGACAACAGGGCAGCGGTATTTGGAGATTTAGCGAGATTTGGATTTACGTTCATATTACCAAAATCAACCTTCTCGCAAGACGGCGCAACAATCAGGGTTGTTACAAGTGCCGAAGCAAAAGCTATATTTTTGAGATTTAATTTCATATCATAAATATTTTGGGTAATTAGAAGGTCAGTTTAAGGTTAAAACCGATTCCACGTGTACCAGGTAATTGCCCGTTCTCACCAAACACGTTAGATATTTCTGACGGATCGAAATTCTCAGCCGCAGACCAGATCAGCCAGGGGTTACGTGCTACAAAAGACAGGTGAGCACCTTGTATGTATTTACCCATGTTACCAATCCTTTTAACTGGGATCATGTATCCGAAACTGACTTCCCTGAGTTTCAGGAAAGAAAGATCATGAACATAAGGTTCAGCGATCTGTCCAAAATAAAACTGGTGGAAATAGGTCTGTGCATCAAC
>JAHEFC010000081.1 GCA_024640385.1 Sphingobacteriales bacterium | reverse complement strand
GCAGCACCTACTATTGATACTAAAGAGTTCATTAAGACTTATATGCAGTATTATGATAGTATCCAGTATTTCAACTATTATGATCAGCGTGGTGTAAATACATTTGAAACTCCAAAAGTTCAGGGTACTAATTTCTACGGCTTCCGTTTACGTGTTGGCGCTGGTTTTACTCAGCAATATCAGAATCTGAAACACGAAAATGACGGAGCTCTGAATTATAAGACAACTAATAAGTTGTATCCCCTTCAACCAGGTTTCATGACCGCTCAGGCAAATCTGAACATGGACGTTCAGCTTGCTGACGGTATCAGGCTGAACCTGACTACATATCTTTCTGCTCGTCACCACAATGAGGCATGGGTAAAAGGTGGATATATCCAGTTTGACAAGCTCCCCTTCAAAGGTAAATTCTGGGATGATCTGATGAAAGTTGCTACAATTAAAGTAGGTCATATGGAGATCAACTATGGTGATGCACACTTCCGTCGCCCTGATGGTGGTAATACAATGCTTTCTCCATTCATGGAGCAGAATATCATGGATGCCTTTGCAACAGAGATCGGTGGTGAGGTTTACCTGCGTAAAGGTGCCTTCATTGGAATGATTGGCGTTACCAATGGTATGATCAAAGGCCACGTAGATTCAGTCAGTGAGAGTGCAGTTGCTGATAAAAATACCAACAGGAATCCATCTTTCTATTTCAAGGGTGGTTTTGATAAATCATTTGCTCCTAAGTTGAGGATTCGTGCAACAGCCAGTTTATACACCAATAACAGTTCTGCAGGATCAGGTCTCACTCTTTATGGTGGTGACCGTACAGGATCCAACTATCAGAACGTTATGGAAAAAGTTCCATATGGTTCAACACTTCCGGCTTCAACAGCAGTTGCTTTTTCTGGCCGCCTGAATCCGGGAATGGGTAAACATCTTACAGCTGTGGCTTTGAACGGATTTGCAAAGTTCCAGGGATTTGAAATATTTGGTACTTTGGAACAAGCCAAAGGATATGCAAAGAGCGAAACAAAAGACAGGACAATGAATCAGTTCGCAGTAGAAGGTTTGTACAGGTTCTTTAAAAATGAAAGTGTATACATCGGTGCTCGTTATAATACAGTTGATGGACGCCTCGCAGGTATGGCTAATGACATTTCTGTAGTACGCACATCATTTGCAGCAGGCTGGTTTATAACAAGGAATGTGATGATGAAAGCCGAGATCGTTGACCAGAAGTATAAAGATTTTCCAACTTCAGATTATAGAGCTACTGGTAAATTCAATGGCTATGTAATTGAAGCTGTAGTAGGTTTCTAGTTTTTTCTGATTAGTTTTTAACTTAAGCCAGGTTGCACACCAGCCTGGCTTTGTTTCAACTTAAATTATGCGATTCCTGCTGTTAATCATATTGATCTGCTTCAGCTCTTTTCAATCCCGTAACGTATCGGGCAGCTGGGTGATAGAAAGAAACAGTACGCTCGCAATTGATGGAAGTTCGAATATCAACCAGTTCACCTGTGATATCCGGGAGTATGTGAGGACCGATACCCTGAAAAGCGTCAATGACCAGGCCAGGAAAAAGTATTTCTTTTCCAACAGCAATCTTTCAGTAGATCTAAAAAGGTTTGATTGTCATCATAAATACATCACGGCCGATTTCAGGAAGATGCTGAAGACTGACGCTTATCCTAACCTGGTGATCCGGTTCATTTCACTGGATGAGTTTCACGGCGAAGGCATTGTGAAGGGCCTGGTGGATATCGAACTGGCAGGAAAGAAAAAAAGGATGGAGATCAATTATAATTGTTCCCATATCGGCTCCAATCAACTCAGGCTGCAGGGGGAGAAGATCATGAAGTTCTCAGACTTTGAGCTGGAGGCTCCCAGGAAGATCGGCGGACTGATCAAGATCAACGAAGAGATAAATGTCCACTTCAATTTATATTTCAGAAAACTTAATTCATAATCAACATTAACATCTTCAAACATGAAAAAAGCGATATCAGCTATATTGGTTTCCGGAGTGGTTTTATTACTGCTCAGCCTTGCCCTGCTGTACTTTGTGATCAATGTTTTTCCCAGCCAGGCAGAAGAGTATTTCAGTCCTGTATTCAGGTGGTCCAGCGCCGGCACGGATTGGATGTTCTACGCCCACCCTTTTGTACTGAGCATCGCGCTCAAATGGTTCTGGGAAAGGTATAAGGATATTCTGCCCGGCGGCACTTTCATGAAGGCTTTGGAAATGGCGTTCGTATATGGTATCGTGGCCATGTTGCCTGTGCTCTGGCTGACATTCAGCGCAATTGACATCTCCCCGGTAATGGTGCTTTCATGGCTTGGATATGGCATTCTTCAGTCGTTTGTGGCTGGACTTATTTTTGCGACGTTGAACCCTTAGAATTACCGGATTAACGGATTGTCGGATTGGCGGATTCTTTAGGAGTTAACTTCTAAAAAATTCGCCAATTCGCTAATCCGCCAATCCGTAAATTTGTTTATGCCTATCCGAATTCTGATCACCGGCGGTACATTCGACAAAGAGTACAATGAACTTACGGGTGAATTGTTTTTCAAGGATACCCATCTTCCGGAAATGCTCAAGCTGGGCCGATGCCGCGTTGACGTGGATATACGGACCCTGATGATGATAGATAGCCTCGATATGACTGAGCAGGACAGGATACTGATCGCAGACCATTGCCTGAAAACCGAATCCAAAAAGATCATCATTACCCATGGTACAGATACCATGGCCGATACGGCCCGGTTCCTGGCCGGCAGGATAACGGATAAGACCATCGTTATCACAGGTGCTATGATCCCCTATAAATTCGGCAGCTCAGACGGACTTTTCAACCTGGGATCTGCTATGGCTTTTGTACAGTCGCTGGCTCCCGGAGTGTACGTTGCCATGAATGGAAGAGTATTCCCCTGGAACAATGTAAGGAAGAACAGGAAAACCGGTGAGTTTGAAGAGCTGAGTTAACCAGATCTTCCACTGACCTGAACACTCTGATTGTTGTTCCAAAACTTTAATTTTGCAGAGCCAGATTCAGTCCTTCTTCCAATAATGAATACATTTGGCCTCCAAGAAAGACAAGCAACAACGATGAAAAGATCGGTGATCACAGGTACGGGTTCTTACATTCCCCCTGATATAAAGTCCAACAGGGATTTTACTATCCATAATTTTTACAGCGAAACGCATAACCGGATTGAAACCCCACCCCAGGAGGTGGTAGATAAGTTCAAGGCAATAACCGGTATTGAAGAAAGAAGATATGCGCCTTCGGACCTGAACTGTTCCGGTATGGCGGCTATAGCTGCCCGTGAGGCCATCAAAGACAGTGGTGTGGACCCGGAGACCCTTGACCAGCTCATATTTGCCCATAATTTCGGAGATGTTGTGAAACATACCATACAAACCGATGCAGTGCCTTCATTGGCCAGCAGGGTTAAACATGAACTGGGGATTAAAAATCCTGCCTGCATTGCCTATGACATCCTGTTCGGTTGCCCGGGCTGGTTACAGGGACTGATCCAGGCCGATGCTTATTTCAAGGCTGGCATTGCAAAAAAAGCATTGATCATAGGATCTGAGACTCTCTCGAGGGTGATCGATAATTATGATCGGGACAGCATGATATTTTCTGACGGCGCGGGTGCAACTGTAGTTGAATTCAGGGAAGAACCGGAGAACGGGAGTGGTGTTTTAGGTTATAGCGTGGCTTCGCATTGCGTTGATGAAGCTTACTATATCAATATGGGGAAAAGCTATTTCCCCAATAGCGATCCACGTGTGAGATTCATCAAGATGAAAGGCAGGAAAGTATATGAGTATGCAGTTAAGTATGTGCCTGCTGCCATGAAAGAATGCCTGGACAAAAGTGGGGTTGATATCAAAGACCTGAAAAAAGTATTCATACACCAGGCCAATGAAAAAATGGATGAGGCCATTGTTCATGCGATGTATAAATTATACGGCGTTAAAGCACCTGCTGATATCATGCCCATGAGTATTCACTGGCTCGGCAACAGTTCTGTGGCAACCATTCCTACTTTACTCGACCTGGTACTGCATGGTAAGCAGGAAGGGCATGAATTGAAAAAAGGTGACGTGATCATGTTCGCTTCTGTGGGTGCCGGAATGAATATCAACGCAGCCTGCTACAGGGTCTGAGTTCATTACGTTGAGGGCTGCGAATGTGGGGAATGTGATGAATGTGGGGAATGTGATCAGTTTGGCAGCATCTCTATCAGGGCTTGTTTTTTTTGTTCCCGGTATAGTTCGGTGATGTTGACCAAAGGGTCTTTGCACAGGAAGACCTTCACTCCTTTTTCCCTGAAGTATTTGTTCCTGACTTCTCCAATTTCTTTGATTGTCCTAAACTTATCTTTCAAACCATTGATCCCGTAATGGATATAGATGATCGGGCCGTTGGGGATGCTGTCTGGCGACCAGTAGACATAGCTTTCCAGAAAAGTAATAGCATCCGGCAAGCCATATTCCTTGCTGTAAAAATGTATTGCTCCGGCATAACCGTAATTCCTCTCAGCATAAATAGTTGATCGCGATCTTTCTTCAGGAGTTAACTGCCCATAGGCATTTGCCACATAGCCTGCCAGTTCACTCCAGCCTGTCATATCTGCAAATACCTGCGACTGTCCATGGTTTTTTCCATCTTCCCAACGCGAAAAAGGATAGATCACAGCATGGTTGGTCCGGGCAGCATATTTGTCCAGCTGTTCAAAGCTGAACACAGGTATCACGAATGGCAGGGTTATGATCAATACGATGGCGGAGATGGCGAGGAAGACCTGATCATAAACCCTTGGGATATATTTCTCCATGGCATAAGCACCAAATGCAAATAGGAAGGGGAACAGGCCCATGATATAATAGGCCTTGCCATTCGAAAGCAGGAATAGTATGATAATAATGAATGATGCGGTGCCTATGAAACGATATTTTTTTTCAGGTACGAAATACAACAACGATATGAGCCCGAAAAGCCAGACCAGGCTAGCTATGCCGTTCAGGCTGTATAGGTCCTTGAAAAAAGCAGTGTAATTCATATTCACCAATTGAGTTCTTTTCAGTTCACTCATATGGTGTATCAGGGGCCAGCTATTAATGTATTGCCATATGATATTAGGAAGGAAGATGAGTACGGCTATCCCAATCGCCAGCAAAAATTTATGTGATGCCATCAATCTCTTATATTGGCTGAACAGCATAGCGATCAGGAATCCTGCGATGAAATAAATAGCAGAATATTTTGCCAGGAAAGAAAGGCCGGTAAAAATCCCGACAGGCAGCCAGAGATCGTGATTCTTTGTATTTGCCAGGCGAAACAGGAGATAGGTGATCTGCAGCCAGAGGAACTGTTCAAATACGTTAGGTGTAAGCAGGTTGTTGAAGAGAAGAAAGCCCGGGGACAGTGCAAAGGCAGTCATAGCGATCATCAATGCCAGCAGCCCTCCCCCCAGATGGTAGATGATCTTTGCGATGATCAGCATAGATAAAGCGCCCAGCACTGCCGGAAAAAATCTTATCCCAAATACTGAAAATCCAAAAATGGTTTTGGCAATGAATGCAAAGAGAGCAGTGAGCGGCGGCACCGTGGCATAACCGAAACTGAGGTGATCAGCCATATTGAAATACAGCATTTCGTCCCGATGCAATTCGTAGTTGGAATTCGTAAAGAAATGCAGGCAGAGTTTCAGAAGTATAAAACCAGCAGTGACGATCCGAAAAGCTTTATGTTCTGGAAGGGTGAGATGCATGACCTGCTAAAATACTTCCTGTTCACAGGAATGGGAATGACGGCTGTCAGTAGTAAAAAGAAAATGGCTCCCAATCTGGAAGCCATTTTTCTTTATAGCTAATTCATTCTCACATCACATTCCCACATTCATCACATTCCCCACATTCAACCAAGGGTTATTTCTTAGGCTCAAGAAGCTTAAAGAACTGATCCAGTTGTGGCAGGATCACGATCCTTGTGCGGCGGTTAGCGGCTTTACCTTCAGCTGTTCCATTGTCGGCCACAGGGAGGTATTCAGCACGACCGGCGGCAGCCATTTTAGAAGGATCAAGTCCGTATTGTTTTTGCAGAATCCTTACAACGGAAGTAGCCCTCTTCACAGAGAGATCCCAGTTGTCAATCAAAATACCGCGGCTGAAAGGAACATTATCTGTATGGCCTTCAATCATGAATTCGATGTCTGGCTGTGCTTTCAACACGGTTGCTACTTTACCCAGCACTTCTTTAGCGCGGTCGGTAATATCGTAGCTGCCTGATTTGAACAGTAGTTTGTCTGAGATATCGATAAATACAACGCCTTTGTCTACTTTGATATTAATATCCTGATCGTCCATATTGCCAATGGCTCCTTTCAGGTTCATTACCAGGGCCATGTTCAAAGAGTCTTTCCTGGCCATCTGGGTCTGGAGGTCCTGGATATAAGCATCTTTCATGCCCAGGTTCTCCATGGACTTCTTGATACTTTCTGCCTGGGCTCCTGAGATCACAGACATGTCTTCAAGTTGTTTCAGCGCCTGTGTATTATTCTGTTTCAGGAAATCCACCTGCTTTTTCAAGCCATCGATCTCGGCTTCGTTTGCTGCCCTTTTTCTTTCAAGTTCAGACTTCTCATCACGGCAAGCGGTAAGATCGGTCTGGCAGCCTTTGTATGAAGTATTCAGTTCGTCATAACTTTTTTGGAGGGATTTGAACTTCCCGGAGCTAACACATGAAAAAAGCAGCATAGAAGAAACTGCTATAAGGGTCAATTTTTGCCATTTCATAATCGATTGATTTTTGGACCAGCAAGATACAGAAATATCGCTCTCAATATGCTTAATTTGTAACAGTTAAACAGCCAATATGAGGAAAATCAGTCTGCTGATATTGATAATCGCAACATCAACCGTTCATGCACAAAAACTTGTATCGGGAGGACCTTTGAAGCCCGAGCAGGCGATCATGGATATACGTCATTATACTATAGCGCTGGATGTGATACCTGAGACCGGCTCCTACAGCGGCTATACAGAGATCGACCTGTTATTGTCTACAGGGACCCCTGTTTTACTATTCGACCTGGATAATGCATTCACAGTGTCGAAGGTTAACGTCAACGGCAAACCGAAAACCTTCAGCCATGCAGACGGCCTATTACGGATCAATTCTGACCCTGTTTTCCCCGCTGGCAGCCAGAAAGTAAAGATAGAGTACGGAGGCCGGCCCCATGTTGCTACCAGGCCACCCTGGGATGGAGGGATCCAGTGGTCGAAAGACAGCCTTGGCCGTTGGTGGATCGCCGAAACCTGCCAGGAAGATGGGGGTGATCTATTCTTTCCCTGTAAGGACCATCCATCTGATGAGCCGAATGAGGGAGCCGATATGATCATCACCGCTCCCAAAGGAATGGTAGTGGCCGGGCCTGGTATTTTGCAGAAAACATCCACAAAGGGGAAGAAGTCTACCTATCACTGGAAAACCAATTACACGATCAGTAATTACTGTCTTGTTTTCAATGCCGGATCTTATGTGGTGGAGAAGAGAATTTATACCTCTGTGAATGGAACCCGGATACCCATGGAATATTATGTGCTTGATTATAATAAACCCAGGGCGGCTTACCATTTAGACCTGCTCGAACGTTCCACCAAAATGCTGGAGAAATATTTTGGTGAATATCCCTGGGCAAAGGAAAAGATCGGGATAGCCGAAACACCCCACCTGGGCATGGAACACCAGACCATGAATGCTTATGGAAACCAATACCGGTATACTAAAGTGGGTTCGGTGGATTTTGACTGGCTGATGCACCATGAATTCGGTCATGAGTGGTGGGCCAACAAGGTGAGCAATAAAGACTGGGCGGATATGTGGATCCAGGAAGG
Organism: Sphingobacteriales bacterium; assembly: GCA_024640385.1. Taxonomy (GTDB): domain Bacteria; phylum Bacteroidota; class Bacteroidia; order Chitinophagales; family Chitinophagaceae; genus Pollutibacter. The sequence continues at coordinate 4,410 of JAHEFC010000081.1, read as the reverse complement.
CATCTGTACTTTTGGGGATCACCTGTTCACAGAAGATTTTGGAGGCCGGCAGGCTTATCTTGCCCGGTTCCGTCAGACCGCCATGCAGACCCAGAATAAGCTGCCCATCGTACAGGGTGAAGTGGTAGACTCAAGGCAAGCTTATCATCCGGATATCTATGGAAAGGGTGCCTTATTCATGCATACCTTGCGATTTGTTTTGGGCGATGATGTTTTTTTCCCGGCCCTGAAAGCATTTGCAACCGATCCAAGGTATACCTACGATAATATGGTGGTGACTTCGGATGTGTTAAAACATTTCAATACGGCATCCGGGAAGGATCTTACGCCCCTGTTCAGACTTTATTTATATACCACAGAGAGACTGGGTTTCACGGTGAAACAGGTACAGGGAACTTCTTATACGGTTAAGCTCGACAACCTGGATATGACCATTCCTGTTGAGATTCAAACATCTTCCGGAAAGAAGACCCTGCAGCTGTCCAAAAAAGCGGTGACCGTTCAATCAGAGTCCATGCCGATGATAGATCCTGATGGCTTCTATTTAAAGCGGGTCGTGTATGAATAATTGGTTTTCTTTTTAGTGTGCTGGCCGGTTAGTGTGTTAGCCGAAGAATGCATTAGATAAGTATGTTAGTGATCTTCTCTTCCATGTTTATCTACTGCATTCTTCGGCTAACACACTAACCGGCTAGCACACTACGATTTCCTCAGTCTTTTTCCCCTTCCAAAGCTTCGGCCTTCACGAAGGCTGCTCTGCGGGGAGCAGGCATTTCAGTGTGTTCACCTCTTACCGCTTTCCAGATCACTTCACTGAATTCCAGGTCCGGTAAACGATCTTCTTTACTGAAATCCCAGGCATTGCTTTTTCTTGCAGAAGCTGTGTTGGAACTTTTATTGAGTTCATTAAAATCAATGTTAGGCGGCCGGGCTGTGAATACTGAGAGGTCGGCTGTTGGCGAAAAACATCTCCACATGGATGTGGCAGCAGCATCGTATTGCGACATGGGGGGAAGACCAAGTATCAGCTCCATCGTTCTCAGCATGGAAGAGGTAGAGTACATGGTATGGTCGATATGTTTTCTTTTCACAAAACCTCCTGCAACATATGCGGTAGTGCGGTGCGCATCCACATGATCGGGACCATTCTGTGCATCGTCTTCTACAATGAATACAGCGGTTTCTTTCCAGATGGAAGATTTTGAAAGGTACTCGATGAACATTCCAACGGCGAGATCATTATCAGCAACATGGGCCCATGGTGTTGGACGACCCACGCGTAATCCTTCGGTATGATCATTGCCGAACCGGAGAGAGTTGAACCGGGGCACTGCATTTGAAGCCAGCAGGGAATCAAATTCTCTTTTCCATTGGTAGAACCGGGTAGTGTCTCTTACGGCGAGATCGTAGCTGGAGTAATAGCTGCAGAAATTCCCTTCCAATACAGGGACATTCGCTTTACCATCATCCACAAATTCTCCGTATGACCTGAAGCTGACACCATTTCTTTTGCAGTTGTCCCAGAAGAAACCATTCTTATTATTTGCGATCTCCCTGTTGCCCTCACCATCATATCTTCCTCCCCGGCTGCCATAATTGGTGGGCCAGTTTTTTTCCAGGTAATCAGTAGCATAAGCGCCCATGGACCAGTTATGTCCATCCATACTTACTTCTCCATCACAATAAAAATTATCGAGCAACACGAATTCTTTTACAATGGCATGCTGATTGGGAGTGACTTTTTCACCAAACAGCAGCAGGCTGGTATCCCCGTTGCCTCCTGGTACATCGGACAATACCTGGTCGTACGTGCGGTTCTCCTTGATCACATAGAATACATATTTGATCGGCGAGGGATCACCAACTTTCATGGGAATGGGATTGCCGGGTTCTCCGGTTGCCATGGTTTCTTTCTCCTTGGTGAACGGCGTATTGCTGTACACAGATTTAGAGTAAGTGGCAAGAAGTTTTTCATCGGGCTGATCGATGATGGACATGGTTCCTTTGAACAGTCCTCCTATATATTGCACTTCTTTCGGTTTGGAGGTATCGCCCTGGTGACGAAGAACGGCCTGCCTGGGTCTAACCGGGCTGGGTCCAAATGGATTTGCCTGTGAGCTAAATCCTTTCCCGTTACTGACGAATATTTTCTTGCCGATCACTTTGATATTGGTGGGGTACCATCCGGTTGGGATGAAACCTTCCGATTCAGATGAACCCGGTTTTTCCACGTCGAATACTGCCAGGCAGTTATTATCAGCATTGGCCACATAAAGAGTTTTCTCATCAGTGCTGAGTGCAACGCCGTTTGAAGTGGACCCGCTGGGAGAATTAGGATAGAGTGCTGCGTTGAGTGTTTCAACCACTTTTCCTTCTACTGTATTGATCACCGAAACAGAGTTGTCGTTTGCATTGGCTACGAAGAGGAATTTCCCATTTTTGGTCATGCACATTTCATTAGGGTGGTCACCCACACTCCATTCTGTTTTTCTTTGGGTCGTAAGGTCCCAAACCATGACTTTGGCTTTGCCCCAAAGTGAGATGTACAGTGTTTTCTTATCGGGTGAGAGCAAAGCGGTATAGGCTTCTGAGCCCAGTGAAACCTGTTGCTGTACCTGTTTTGTTTTCAGGTTGATGACGTAAAGGCTGTTATTGTCTTTCGTGACCACATACATGAGTTGTTTTTCGTCGTCTATTTCAATGCCCGCCGGGGAGATCCTGTTCGGCCATTTATCGCCGAGTTTGATACTGTCTTGCAGAACGAGCTTGCTGTTTTTTACAGCATACTGGAGGATCCAGTTATCGTTACCTCCCGAGGCATAGAGAAATTTTTCATCGCCGCTGAATTTGAGGCCATACCAGGATTTGGGAATCAGTTCTGAATGCAGAACCTTTTCCGTTTTCGCATCGATCAGCTGCACAGACTGCACACTCTGCCCGTTGTTGGTTACCGCCAGGTATTTTTTTGATTTTGATACGGCGATGTTCAGGGGCAGGTCGCCCAATTCAAAACTTCTTCCGGCGGGAGAGAGGGACCATCCGTTAGGGAGTTGAACTGGTTTTGGTAATTGAGCGTAGGTGAACATGCCTATGGTCAGACCGAAGAGCGCCAGTAATAGTTTCATGCTATTAAGGTAGAGAAAATGATCATTTCTTCCACCGATATTGATTTCTTTGGACGGTTTCTCCGGTAGTCATGTATTGAACAACCTTGGTCATAATGAAACTGGAGTCGCTGATCTCAATGATCTGTTTAATTATGGCAGGTTTGCTGCCGTCTTCACCGCGTGTCTCGATAATTAATTTTACGTTACCATTAGTGTCCACCGATCTATGGCTTAGTTTTTCTCCGTTTATCCTGGTGCCGTCTGAGGTTATACGAACCTGGTCTTTATTATTGTGGGATCTCTCTTCGGGGTAATTGTATGCCATTTGAATTTGCTTCCCATCATCTTTCAGTTTTACCTCCATGTTGCAGGGAATAAGAACTTCCTTTCCACTTGTATAATCTTTATACATCAGAACACCTTTCCAGTTTCCTTCCAGTTTCTTTATATCCTCTTGTTGGATGGCTGGCTGCTGGGCATTGGAATGAAATGTGAAGAACAGGATCAGGAAAATAGTAAGAGCCGGTTTGATCACCGGGTTAATGGCCAGACTGAATTTCTTCCTGGCAATCAGGGAGTCTAATGAGAATCTTCCTCCTCCGGCCGCGCTGCAAAGAACGAAGCACCAGAAATACAATTGCTGGAAATACATGCCTGTCAGGAACTCGGGTTCATTGTACCAGACAAATGAAATGATCAGGAACTGGAAAGCCAGTTGAATGGACGCGATCCGGGTAAGCAAGCCAACAGCAAGCATCAGTCCGCCAACGAATTCTCCCCAGGATGCCGCCATGGCCCAGAACTGGGGTGAGGGAAAAGTGAAGCCCAGTGAAGCCACCTGCTCGGAGAACCAACCGGGTGCCAGAATATCTTTCATCTTAGGGTACCCCGCATGGATGGCGATACTTAAGCCAAGATGAGCCCTGAAAAACAGGTAAGCGAGGTTGATGGTTTTGTTATTTCCGGTCTGGGAGCCGAAAAGGAACTGGGAGAACAATTTTTTCATGGTCTTTTATTTGATGTTTACAATGCAGTAAAACTCATCAAACAAAGGGTAGCAGTCGACCCGAAACAGGTTTTGAGACCTGTTAAATAGGGCTCAAGTTAATTTGATACGTTCTGAGCCATCCATTCTTTGGGGCTCATGGAAGTGAGTTTTTTGAACGACCGGTTAAAAGTGGCTTTACTGTTGAAGCCGCAATCCAGGGCCAGTCCCAGCAGGGTTTGATTTCTATGCTCACCCATCTTCAATTTTCCCATCAGGTCGCGAATACGATACTCATTGATAAAATCATTGAAATTC
>JAHEFC010000374.1 GCA_024640385.1 Sphingobacteriales bacterium | reverse complement strand
TACCCCAAAAATTGTAAAAGATCATTACACGGTAAGCGGAGGCCTTCTCGGTGCATTCAATTTCAACAAATACAGAACAGTAGACAATAATGTATTGGATTATTTTTTTCAGTCGGGCTGGGCTGGCGGCGGCTGGGTCAATATCCCCATGGGTAACAGGTTTTCTTTTGAACCCCAGTTATTGTACAGCAAATACAGGTATAAAACAGAAGATCCGGAGTCTTTGATCAAGGATGGCAATGTAAGTTTCATTTCACTGCCCCTGTTGCTGAAATGGCATGTGGCTGAAAAATTTGCTATAACAGTCGGCCCACAGTTTGACCTGACATCTTCAGTGAAAGACAATAATAATGTTCATACAAAAGATTCAGTTGCCGGCTCACAGATCTCTGTCAATGCAGGTATTGAATTCTTTCCCCGCGGGCGCGTAGTTCCTTTTGTGAGGTATATCCACAGTTTCACAGACATGAACAATACCAACTCTCCTTCAACAGCCGGTGAATGGAAAAATACCAATGTTCAGGCCGGCCTGAAACTCAAGCTATTCGGAAAGCATATCCTTGGAGATTCAGATGGTGATGGCATTGTTGATAAGGACGATAAGTGCCCAACACAGTTTGGTGTGGCCCGCTACCAGGGTTGCCCGATACCTGATACTGATAATGATGGCATCAACGACGAAGAAGATAAGTGCCCAAGTGTAGCAGGTCTGGCTAAATACCAGGGCTGCCCGATACCTGATACTGACAAAGACGGTATCAACGACGAACAGGATAAATGTCCCCAACAGCCCGGCCTTCCTAAATACCAGGGCTGCCCGATCCCTGATACTGACAAAGACGGCATCAATGATGAAGAAGATAAATGTCCCCAGGTACCTGGTCTCGCCAAATACCAGGGTTGCCCGATCCCTGATACAGACGGTGATGGCATTAACGACGAAGAAGATAAGTGCCCAACCATTGCAGGTACTGCTGCTAATGGCGGATGCCCTGCCATCAACTTCAAAGCTGAGAACATCCAGTTCGTTTCAGGCAAAGCAGTTTTGACCACCGGTTCTAAAAATGAGCTGAACAAACTGACCAAGATCCTGAATGAAGATTATCCGGATATCAAGATGACCATTGCCGGCCACACTGATAATACAGGTAAGCCTGAAAAGAACCAGGAACTTTCAGTACAGCGGGCTGAATCTGTTAAAAAATACCTGGTGAGCAAAGGAGTGAAAGCAGACAGATTGACTGCGATCGGTTATGGACAGGATCAGCCTATTGCTGACAACACCACTACAGCCGGAAAAGCCAAAAACAGGCGTGTTGAATTCAAGATTAGCCAGTAAATAAAACTAAGATCATTATAAAGCCCCCGGAAATTCCGGGGGCTTTTATTTTAATATGATACATGAATCGTTTGTGTCATTTCTTACAGATGAGTCAATGAACAATCAAGCCTTAGTATCTTGGCCAACCTTCATCATTCGTGTTCCCCGCCCTGCATGGAATGATCAGGTTTAATTCCACCCTTGAATTCATTACATACCATTTAAACCTGTTTTATGTCGTGGAATTTTTTAGATCTCGTAAAAGGACAATTCAGTTCTGACCTTATCAGCCAGGCTTCTTCTTTTCTTGGAGAATCCGAATCCGGTGTTTCAAAAGGCCTTGATGCCGTTATTCCTGCCGCACTTTCAGGAATTATAAAAAAAGTAGATGATGGCGACACAAGCACCCTCGTAAATCTTGCAAAGACAGCATTCGACAGCGGCATACTGGATAGTTTGCCCAATACGTTCAGTGCCCTTGGCGGAGGCGTACCATCCATCGGACCTAATCTGATCACAGGATTGTTTGGCGATAAATACGGAGCAATCGCCAATGCCATCTCTTCTTTTACAGGGCTAAAAGGAGCTACTACATCTTCTTTATTCGGCACCGTTGTTCCCACTGCACTTGCCTTGCTTGGTAAATATGCAAAAGATACCAATGCCACACCGGGGGGCATTGCTTCGCTGCTGACTGGCCAGAAAAATTCAATTCTATCGGCCCTGCCACTGGGACTCAATCTGTCAAAATTCTTTGAATCACCAAAACCAGTGACACATCACGTTCATACAGCACCGGTTCATGAAGAAAAAAAGTCGAGCCTTTTATGGTATATCCTTGCCGGATTGGGTCTTATTGCCCTGCTTTTACTGCTGTTCAGGGGATGCCTGGACACGAAAAAAGAAGCTGCACCCACTGAAGTACATGACACAACCGTTGTTGTCAAAACAGAGGTGATCTCTGTAACCAAGGAGCCTCTTAAAGTAACACTTCCAAATGGCGTTGTGATCAATGCCTATAAAGGAGGAATTGAAGATCTTCTTGTGAGTTTCCTGCAAGACCCGAATGCCAAACCCGGTAACGACAACTGGTTTGACTTCAATGATCTTAATTTCAAATTCGGTACGGCTGAAATAGTTCCCGAAAGCCGTAAAGAAGTGGATAACATAGCAGAAATACTCAAAGCCTTCCCTAATGCAAAGATCAAACTGGGCGGATACACTGATAAAGTGGGTGATGAGGCGGCAAATAAGAAATTATCTCAGGAAAGGGCTGATGCCGTAATGGCTGCCCTGAAAGACCTGGGCGTGGGAGCCCAGCTTGAAGGCGCTGAAGGCTATGGTTCTGAATTTGCGAAATATCCGGCAACAGCTCCGGAAGAAGACCGTTTGAAAGACAGGAGAGTTTCTGTCAGTGTGAGGGCCAAATAATAAAATTGGGCAAACCGGGTTCTGGGCGGCCAGGGCGTCGGGAAATGAGATGATACCCATGGGATTATTTCATTTTCTGAAGCTTTGGCCGTCTTTTACATTAGGCAGGTGACCGGTTAGATTTATATTTGCGCATGGCTGAAATACTGGATAACATCAGGCAATTCTACAAAGGCTGGAAGCACCATGAACCGGGTGAAGTGATCACCCTGAAGCAGGCAGGAAGTAACAGAATGTATTTTAGGGTAATAGACGGGAAACAAAGTTATGTTGTTACTTACAACCCCTCCAATGTTCCTGAGAACAATGCATTTGTTGAATTCAGCAGGCATTTTTACGGCAAACAACTCCCGGTACCTGAAATTCTTCATGCAGATAAAGAGCTGACAAAATACCTGCAATCAGACCTGGGAGATATATCGCTGTACGACATCATGGTCAAAGAAGGATTCAGTGAACATGTGTATGAGCTTTACAAGAAAACCTGCGCCCAACTCGCCAAATTACAGATAGAAGGCGGAAGGAACCTCGATTATAATAACTGCATTGCCACCAAATCGTTCGACAAACAGGCTATCTATTCTGACCTGCTTTATTTCCTGTATTATTTTGTAAGGGCACTTGATCTGCCCTACGACAAAAATGCCCTGCTGAATGATTTCGACATTCTCAGCAGTTACCTGATGCAGGAGGAGCAGAAATATTTCATGCATCGTGACTGCCAGAGCAGGAATATCATGGTAAAAGATGAAAGGGTTTATTTCATCGATTACCAGGGCGGCATGCAGGGAGCGCTGCAGTACGATGTGGCTTCACTGCTGTGGCAGGCACGCGCATCACTTCCTTATGAATGGCGGGACCAGTTACTTGATTATTATTTCGAGCAGGCAAATGACCTGCTGGGACATACCCTCGACAAACAGAATTTCATTGACAGTTACGACGGCTTTGTGCTGATCAGGATGTTGCAGACGCTTGGTGCATATGGGTTCAGGGGGCTGTTTGAAAGAAAACACTATTTCATTTCCAGTATTCCTTTCGGCCTGAAGAACCTGAAATGGTTCATGAACAATAAGAAAATACCGATCAGGCTGCCTGAGTTACAGAAACTGCTTTTTGCGATAACCGACGACAAGATCATTTCCAAATTTGATACGGTCAGGGCATCGCAGGATTGTCCGCTGACCGTCCACATCCGCAGCTTCTCGTACAAGAACGGGATCCCCGACGACGATTCAGGAAACGGTGGCGGATTTGTGTTCGACTGCAGGGGAATTCTAAACCCGGGAAGACTGGAAGAATTCAAGTCAAAAACCGGCAGGGACAAACCTGTGCAGGAATTCCTGATCCACAAAACCAAAATGCCATCCTTCCTTCAGCATGTGTACTCAATAGTGGACATTTCCGTGGAAGACTATATTCAAAGGGGGTTCAGCAGCCTCACCGTGGGTTTTGGATGCACCGGCGGCCAACACAGATCGGTATACGCTGCAGACAAGCTGGCAGAACACCTGAAAGAAAAATTCGCTGTAAAT
>JAHEFC010000080.1 GCA_024640385.1 Sphingobacteriales bacterium | reverse complement strand
ATTGCTGAAAAAGAAAACCCGATTCTGCAAAAAAAGGACTCCCGGCGGCATTAATTTTTTAATCCTGAATCTGAACAAAATGACCACTGTTTTGCTATTTATCAGGAAAAAATTACCCAGCGTCCGGTTAATTAGAATTAATATCAAGATCATACGAAAAAAACAGGGTATTCTGAATCTTCTTTATTTATTTTGGAATTGAAAATGAATTTATGATTACAACCGTCCTCATTGATCTCTACTCCCGGGAAATTGACAAACTGAAAAATGAGATCCTTGCCTTTGAATCTGATGAACTCCTTTGGAGAACTCCGGAAGCGCATGTCATTGCTGCCGGCAACCATTGTCTTTACATCGCCGGCAGCCTACAGCATTTCATTGGCAACATTATCGGCGATTCCGGCTATATCCGCAATAAGGAAGCAGAAATGAAGGCGAAAAATGTTCCCAGGGAAAGGTTGTTGGAGGAAATTGAAAACACGAAGCAGGTAGTGGTAGACACCCTTGAGCAGGTTTCCAAAACTGAACTCCAGAAACAATTCCCTACAAACGAATTTGAAGAACCTGTTACCACCGAATTTTACCTGATACACCTGCTTAAAAACCTGAGTTTCCATCTCGGCCAGATCAGCCTGTTAAGGCAGCTGGTTTCAGCGAAAATTGAAAGTTGATACTGACTATGCTTTTTTGAAACAAAGCCTTGTAGTGGCAGCTTCAAATTAACTGGTTGACCGGATATTTTTTTAATGCCGTAGAAATCTCCTTTAAAAATTATGGAAAAGAGAAAGCGATGTGCTTTCTCTTTTTTTGTAATATCCGATAAACATCTAATATAAAATCTGAAGTAGTCGTTTGGTCGCCCGTTTTTTTTTCTTAGCTTGTCTATATTCTTAAACACATCTATCTATGTCAACGCTTTCACTTCGTGGAAGAGTATACTCTCTTGATGCCCTACGAGCTATCATGATGCTGCTTGGGCTCGTTATCCACACTGTGATCAGTTATTCCCCAGCTCCCTATACCGGAATATGGGACATCAAAGCTAAAAAAACTCATGTCGTTTTTGAGTTGTTGGTGAACTGGGTCCACATCTTCCGCATGCCTGTATTTTTTGTGGCTGCCGGTTTTTTTGGGGCCATGCTGTTTTACAAAAAAGGTCCCTGGATGATGATGAAAAACAGGATCAACCGCATCCTTCTTCCGCTAGTGGCGTCTTTGCTCGTTATCTGGCCAATGGTTGTATTTACTTTTACTTACTCCATTCAGGCGATCGCTGGAAATCCTGAAGCTCTTAAAGTGGCTTATGAATCCATCTTGAATGGCAATTTCATTCCCTTTAAACTCGCCCATATGTGGTTCCTGTATAACCTCATCATCTTTTCGGTTTTTTGCTGGGCCGTAGCAATGATCATTCCGGGTTCAAATCTGATATCCAGGCTGTTCATTCAGATCAATGATCAGATACTGGCCAGGCCTGTTTTAAGAATTATTGTTTTGTTCATGGTATTCTTTAGTTGCCTTTTCTTTAACGGCACTTACTCCCTTGAAACAAACACTTCCTTCGCCCTACATTTTAACCTCATCTTGAATTACCTGGTGTTCTACAGCCTGGGGTGGATGATCTATAAATGTGACAGACTGGAGCAAATGAACTGGCAGCCTGTTCCCCAACTCATCCTGGCCACTGTATTATTTTCGGTAAGTATGTATCTGGATAAAACTTTTACTCCGGGATCATATCTCCTGGCTAAGCAGGTCCTTATGTCATTGAGTGGCACCTTGTATATTTTCGGGTTCCTCGCATTCTTTGTCAGATACTTTCCAACATACTCGCCAGCACTTTCCTACATCATGGAATCGGCCTATTTTGTATACCTGATCCACCTGCCCATTACAGCCTTTCTTCCGGGACTACTTGCGGATGCCGGATTACCACTGGTGGTAGAATACCTGGTTGTTCTTGCAGGTACTGTTCTGATAAGCTTCCTGATGTACCACTACCTGGCCAGGAATACCTTTGTTGGAAAATTCCTGAATGGAAAAGCGATAAGGCAGCTTCAGAACCATCCACCGGTTTTGCATGATAAAGAAGTGCAACCCGCCTAAACCATGGCTTTTATTCCCACCACCAGCTTATCAAGGTCTTTGCGATTTGTATAGACGTTTGGCGTGACCCTCACGCCGTGAATATTCTCCCAGTTGATGGCAACTGTATGAATCTTATACTTATTGAATAATTCGCCAGACACCTCTTCCGGCTTTTTTCCTTTAACTGCGATGCTCGCAATAGCACAGGACTGGTGCTTGGTATCTGGTTGATTGAAAGATATACCAGGCATATCTTTTACCTGTTTGACCCAGTAATCTTTCAAAAACCTTAATCTCCCTTCTTTACGTTCAGATCCCATCACATTGTGAAAGTCTGCAGCTGCTCCAATCGCCATCTCAGAAGCAAATGACCTTGTTCCAAGCGATTCAAATTTCCTGATATCCGGCCCATCGGGCTCATTATTTGATAGCAGCGCCCAAACATTGCTGATCTTGTCCTTTTTAATATACAACAGCCCGCTTCCGAATGGCGCACTCATCCACTTGTGTAACGATGAAGCGAAATAATCGCACCCCAGCTCCGGCACCTTGAAATCAAAATGCGCGAGGGTATGGGCCCCATCTCCTATCACTTCAATATTTCTTTTATGTGCTTCATCAGCGATCTTCCTGATGGGAAGTATCTGTCCCGTCCAGTTGATCAGGTGGGTGACATGCACCACTTTGGTCTTCGCAGTGAATGCAGACGCGAACTGCCGCACAATGTCTTCATCATTCTTTATCGGTAATTCCAGATCCAGCCACACCAATTTCACTCCGTCTCTTTTTTCCCGCTGCTTCCAGGCATTGATCATATTGGGATAATCCTGTTTGGTCAACACCACTTCATCTCCGGCTTTAAGGTTCAACCCAAAAATGACGGTATTCAATCCTTCTGTGGCATTCCGGTTAATGGCAACTTCTTCAGGACTGCATCCACAGATATCTGCAAGCTTATAGCGAAGTGGTTCACGTCCCTGGTCAAGGATCTGCCACATGTAATATGAGGGCGCCTCATTACTATATTGATAATACCTGATATGCGCATCCTGCACCACTTTAGGCTGCGGCGCAACACCGCCATTGTTCAGGTTGATGAGGTTAGGGCTTACCGTGAACGACTCCCTGATCCAACCCCAGAAATCCTCATCATCCGGCGCACCGCCATTACCGTAATTAGCGATCCTTGCCACTTGTTTTTCAGCCTGCCTGGCAAAAACGGGATTGGCAAAAGATAAAAATGCCATGCTGCCTGTAGCCCTGGTAAGGTCTCCTAAAAATCCCCTCCTTGAAACCATTACAATGTATTTCTTATAAATATAAAGCATGGCCATCATCACCTGGCGAATATTTTACACAAAAAACCGGGATTGGCTACCCGGTTTTGCCTTGAATATTCTCAGGCGACTGATTAACACCATTCATAGTCTGATGTGAAGCCTGAATGACAATACATTATTATGGTCTTTAGAATCACTGTCTACTTTATTGATATTGCTCAAGCCCAGGTAATACCTTGCACTCACTCCAATTCTTTTTTTGAATTCATAGCCAACACCAACCGGAATTCCAAAATCGAACCCGTTCACATAATCCTTGTAGTCGTCGGAATTTCCATCATATTTATCCTTTGCACTGACCAGGAACTGAGGTTGGATACCTATATCCCCAAAAAGGCCCATCGGCGACTGAAATCGAGCAATAACGGGAACCATGATATAGCCTAAATTCACCGAACCGTTATAAGACTGATTTCCTCCCACATACGTATCATTGTACCCGGATCCAATAGCATTGTACCCAGGCTCCAGCCAGCAGGAAAATTTTTCTCCGGACGAATAAATGCAATACATCACCCCGAGTTGAAATCCCGTCAACGACTCGTCATAACTTTCGCTGTCTCCGTTGATATTCGCGATATTAATACCACCATAAAAACCAAGCCTTCCGCCCATGCCCCTGGATGGAGCATTGCTTTTGCTTTGATTTTCCGTAACCTGGGCAGGACCTTGTGTCGCGAACAATATTACCACTACGATTAAAAAAAGCTTTTTCATAACGCTGATTTAAAGGTTTTGATAAAATATAGATCCATAAGAACGGATAGTCACCATATAGTTGGATTCATTCAAGGCTTACAGGTAGAAACAGGGCTTCGGAAGAATTGATCGAAATAAAAAACTGTGACCTGAAAATTTCAGCAGGGTGGATTTGTCAGATAAAAGATATCCCTGAGATCGATCCGGTACGTTGAGAGAGGAGAAAAAAGTACGGATTGGTAAAACTGGTCGTCCTACATAAAAGCAAGTATAAAAAACTGACGAAAAAGAAAGAATAAAGGTAGAATTAATTCAAAATATTGCAAAAAACAGCTTTTCAGGTGGTCCATGATATTCTTTCTCCGCTCACACCTGCAATCGATACTGCAGCATTGAATCCGCTCGTCCAGGCATGCTGGAAATTGTATCCGCCCGTGATGCCATCCACATCAAGTATTTCACCTGCGAAATATAAGCCGGGCAACAACCTGCTTTGCATAGTATCAGGATCCACTTCGGAAAGCGTGATACCACCTGCAGTTACAAATTCTTCTTTGAATGTGGTTTTACCTGATATCTGTATGGAATAGGCCACCAGGTTCTTTATCATTTTATTTTGTTGCACTGATGATAGCTCCGCCCATTTCTGGTCGCCAACCCCGGACTCTCCCAACAGGAATTCCCATAATCTTTGTGGCAGTCCAAATGGCGATCGGCTCCTGAGATTTATCGATCCGTTACGATCCCGGAAACCAATGATGTAATCCCTGAAGCTGTTTTCATTGAACTCCGGAAGCCAGTTGATCAGTACTTCAGCTTTATAATGCAGCGCTTCAAGTTCACGTGCCAGCCACGCTGATAAACGTATTACAGCAGGCCCGCTCAATCCCCAATGGGTGATCAACAAAGGTCCTTTCTCTTTCTGTTTTAAAGATGAGATCTTTACTTCCGCTTCTTCAACAGCCACGCCCATTAGTTTTGTGATAGGATGTGATAGGGCATTGAACGTGAACAACGAGGGCGTTGGAGGAACAATCGTATGTGGCAAATTCCGAAGCCAATCGTACTGCTCTTTTTTGGGAAATCCTCCCGATGCAATACAAACATAATCGGCCTGCATATCACCTTTATCCGTTTCCACGATAAACCCGGACGCAAACTGCAATCCATTTTCTGGAACCTGCAACCTGCCACCTGCAACCTGCTGTCTAACGCCTGTAACTGTTGCTCCAAGCACTACCTCCACTCCATATTTATCCGCTTCTCTCAACAGGCAATTGATGATGGATTCACTGTTGTCAGTAACCGGGAACATTCGTCCGTCCTTTTCAGCCTTGATCTTGACTCCCCGCTCTTCAAACCAATTGATGGTATCTGTAGTGAAAAAACGGTGAAACGATCTCTTCACAAAATTCTTTCCCCTTGGATATCGCTTAGCCATTTCCGTTATATCGAAACAGGCATGTGTAACATTGCATCTTCCACCACCACTGACACGAACTTTGGCAAGCAGTTTGGACGACTTTTCCAATATCTTCACTTTTAATCCCGGAGACATACGCGCTGCATTCACTGCACAGAAAAATCCGGCAGCCCCACCCCCTATCACGATCAGTGTTTTCCCTGCCATGCTACTTCATCAGCATTATTGAAGCCATCGTTTCAATACCATTCCACAAATTCCTGATCCTTATATTTTCATTCTCCGCATGCTGATTGTTATCATGATTGGCGATGGGAACGGTGATCACTGTTGCACCAAGTGTTTGCTCAAAAATAAACAGGGGCAGACTTCCCCCCATGGTAGGTACTCTCACCACTTTTTCGGCGGTTGTGGATTGAATCGCATTGATTAATTTTTCTGCTACCGGAAGGTCCATCCTCGTCTTTTGCGCATTATACCCACTCTTCCTGATCACCTGGATGATATCCGGATACTTCGCCCGCTCTTCCTCTGTAGGTTCTTTTTCCGTAACATAATAGCCGCGGGATCTGATATGTTCAACAACCTTCTGTTGCTGCTTTTGCCAGTCTGTTCCTGCTACCTGCCTCAGATCCAATACAACACTCGCTTTGACAGGGATCACATTTGCTGCCATAGCACCAACATCTGCACTCCGGATACCATTGATATTCAATGAAGGAAAATTATATGATTCATAAAGGCTTTTACCTTCCATTTCTGTTGTGACGATACCTAATTCCTTTTTCATTTGTTCATCAACCTGAGGCATTTCCCTGAGCGCTTTTTTCTCAAGTTCAGACAGGGGTGCAACATCATCATAATAACCCTTGATGGTCACCTCGCCTTTGTCATTCTTCATGGTAGCCATTAACTGTACCAACTGCCATGCCGGATTACGCACCCAATTACCATAGTGCCCGCTATGCAGTGGTTTATTAGGCCCATAAAGGATCAGTTCCATATTCGCATCGCCTCTTACTCCGAAACTGATACTTTTCCTTCCTGATTGATGTACAGGACCATCGCACATGATCCAGAGATCGGATCCCAATAAGGACCTGTGGGTTTCCATGATCTCACCCAAATGAGCGGATCCAGCTTCTTCTTCGCCTTCAAAAAAGAATTTAATATTCACCGATGGCTTCTGGGAGCTTGAAACCAAAGCCTGGTAGGCAGTGATGATGCTCATCACTCCGGCCTTATCGTCAGATGCTCCCCGTCCGAATATCCTCCAGTCTGGATCGATGGATGTTTGTGCATCTGGCACGGGCAATATCTGGAAACTGTTTCCTAATGGACCATTGGTCAATACTGGCTTGAATGGATCAAGCCCTTTATACCAGTTAGCCGGGTTGACGGGTTGGCCATCGTAATGCGCATAGAAAATAATGGTCTGTTTTGCACCGGGAGTTATCACTTCACCAAATACGGCAGGCGCTGCTCCTTTTGTGACGGGCTTCAACAGTTGCACTTTCTGAACGCCTGACGTTCTCAACATTTCCATAATGATATCCGCGTTCTTTAACAGAGAAACGGTATCTGCTGCAATATTGGGGACAGAAAGAAAATTCAAGTATTCTTTCAGCAGCCTGTTTTCATTCTTCTCACGCCACTCGCGGACCTTCAGTATTTCCCTGGCCTGGCTAAAGCCAACATGTTGCAGCAGCAACATGATCATGATCAACCGGATAGTCTTTATCATACTCTAAAGTTAACGAAGCAAAACGTCATTTCTACCCACAAACCAGGCAGTATGCGGAATGTATCCAATACATGCAGCATCAATACGGAGCTGTTTATGAAAAACAAGATTTGACTGACTGAACCGAAAGCTCAGAAAAGCTATTGACAACCAGATCAGCTTCGGCCAGAGCAGCATCGTCGTGTGTGTTGGTAATGGCAATACATTTCATTCCAGCCGCCTTCGCTGCAGCAACACCATTAACGGCGTCCTCAAGTACAAGGCATTGGGCCGGGTCAACATGAAGCCGTTTAGCAGCAAGCAGGAAGATGTCTGGGTGTGGCTTTCCGTGTGTCACCTCTTCTCCGGTGACAAACACCGAAAAATATTTCCCCAGTCCGGATTCTTCCATGACCAGTTTCATTTTCATTTTCCTTGAGCTGGTCGCCAATGCAATAGGGATACCGAGGTCTTTTATTTCCTGGAGAAAAATTTCAGCATTAGGCATGGTAACTATTCCACGCTCTTTAACGATATCTTCGAAATACTCCATCTTTTTGTGCATGGCCTGTTGTGCAACGTCGCCATCAAGACCCAATCCTTCTTTCACCACATCAATACTTTTTTTTCCAAGCAGAGGGAAATATTCACCATAACTCAAGTGCCTGCCAAAATCCAGAAATAATTTCTGCCATGCCAGAAAATCACCTTCAGTTGTTGCTACAAGGGTTCCATCCATATCAAAAATCACAGCAGCAGGAAGGTTCATCTTATCTTTCAAAGGGGACTCCGCAGCTTGTTTTGATCCTTTATCTCCATTCATACCGCAAGGTTAAACATGTTTTTTCAAAAAAAAGACGCGGGATATCTATCCAGCGTCTTTCGTATAACTTTTATCGAACTCCTAGTAATCACTAAAGAGTTCCTTATTTTTTTTCTCATTGGCGATGATACCTTCAAATGATGAGAGCACATCAGCTTTATGTTTCTTGATGCAAATGGTATGTTCGTAATGCGCAGCGGGCTTACCATCTTTTGTTCTCACTGTCCAGCCATCAGTATCGTAATACACATCTTTGGTACCCAGGTTGATCATGGGTTCAATGGCGATCACAGAATTCTCCTTCAATTTTGGTCCGGAACCTTTCTTACCGAAATTCGGTACCTGCGGATCTTCGTGCAGGTGACGGCCAAGTCCATGGCCTACGAGTTCACGTACCACGCCGTATCCGTGTTTTTTCTCGGTGTACTCCTGTATGGCGTGGGCAATATCTCCCACCCTGTTACCAGCCACAGCTTTTTCAATTCCCTTATAGAGCGACTCACGGGTCACAGCCATAAGTTGTATCACCTCGGGAGCCACTTCACCTATCGCAAAAGTGTATGCGCTATCTCCATGGAACCCGTTCTTGTATACACCCACGTCAACCGAAATAATGTCTCCTGCTCTGAGGACATGCTTACCGGGGAAACCGTGTACAACAGCATCATTCACAGAGATGCAGGTAGCGAATGGATAACCCTTGTAATTCTTGAAAGAAGGTGTGGCACCGTTATCGCGGATAAAATCGTCCGCCATTTTATCGATCTGCAGTGTAGTGAGTCCGGGCTTTAAAAAAGCAGCCACCTCTGATAAGGTGGCACTCACTAATAAGCTGCTTTCTCTGATTAATTCAATCTCGGCGTTTGTCTTAATGATGATCATCAGATAGAAGAAGTAGTTGCGGCTTGTCTTCCCTGTATCCTTCCTCCTTTCATGAGACCATCGTACTGGCGCATGAGCAGGTGGGTTTCGATCTGCTGGAGTGTATCAAGGATAACACCTACCATGATCAGTAGAGAAGTACCACCAAAAAATGTTGAGAAACTTTGAGTAACCCCCAAACGCTGGGCAATACCAGGGAGGATACCGATGATAGCCAGAAAGACTGCACCTGGAAGGGTGATCCTGTCCATCACCTGCCCGATGAAGTCTGCAGTTGGCTGACCTGGCTTAACGCCGGGAATGAAGCCATTGCTTTGCTTCAGGCTGTCCGACATTTGTTTGGGGTTAAAGATCAGGGCTGTATACAGGAAGGTGAAAGCTATCACCATCACAGCGTAGATCAGCATATACCAGAAATTACTATGATCGTTAAAGATCCTTGCTATACCCTTGCCTGTTTCGAAATTGGTGAAAGATACCAGCGTAGGAAGGAACATGATCGCCTGGGCGAAGATGATGGGCATAACACCAGATGCATTCACTTTAAGGGGCAGGAACTGTCTTGCACCGGTGAACTGCCTGTTGCCAACAATCTGCTTGGCATAGTTTATAGGAATCTTCCTTACACCCTGAACCAGGATGATCAGGCCTAAAATAATGGCGATCAGGAATGCAATCTCCACGAGGAAGATCAGAAGACCACCACCGCCGCGGGTTTGCTTGGAAGCAAATTCCCCAAGGAATGACTGTGGCAGCCTGGCCAGGATACCCACCATGATGATGATGGAAGTACCGTTACCTAAACCTTTATCCTGGATCTTTTCACCCAGCCACATGACAAACAGGGTACCTGCAGTAAGTATGATCACGGTAGAGATCCAGAAGAAACCCTGGTATGATTCGATCAGTGCATCGCGGTTCACGTTACGCAGGTAAGCTACATAAGCAGCACCCTGGAGCAGTGTTACGGCTGCAGTAAGGTAGCGTGTCCATTGGTTGATCTTTTTCCGGCCGCTGTCGCCTTCTTTTTGCAGTTTTTGCATCTGGGGAACCAGGATGGTCATCAGCTGCATGAAGATCGATGCAGAAATATAGGGCATGATACCAAGGGCGAAAATAGATGCATTGGAGAACGAACCGCCGGCAAATGTATCAAAGAGGCCTAATAGGCCTTCTTTAGCGCCAGACAGGTTGAGCTTATTGGGGTCAATACCCGGCAATACCACATGGGATCCGAATCGGTAGACCAATACCAGGAGCAAAGTCACCATGATCTTGCTGCGCAACTCTTCGATGCTCCAGATATTCCTGATGGTCTGAAAGAATTTCTTCACAGAGGAATGATTTAATCTTTTAATGTTTATTCCGCCAATAAATCAAAAGTCAAAATTCAAAAGTCAAAATATTTTGACTTTTCACTTTTCACTTTTGACTTTTCCAAATATCGTAAATTAATTCAGTATCTCAACAGTTCCGCCTGCCGCTTCGATTGCAGCTTTGGCTTTTTCGCTGACGGCGTTCACTTTGAAGCCTATCTTGGTTTTAAGCTCACCGTTCCCAAGGATCTTTACCTTATCGGTTTTGCCCACCAGGCCATTGATATAAAGTGTTTCCAGGCTGAAGTCTGTAATACCGTATTTCTCGATGATCTGTTCGATCTGGCCGAGGTTGAACACTTTGAACTCTATACGGTTGTTATTTTTGAAACCGCGTTTGGGAATACGACGCTGGATGGGCATCTGTCCGCCTTCGTGTGCAAATTTTCTTTTGTAACCGGTACGGCTTTGCGCGCCCTTGTTACCTTTTGTAGAAGTACCACCATGACCGGAGGCTTCACCACGACCTAAACGCTTAACTTTTTTTGTAGAACCTTCTGCAGGCTTTAAAGAATGGAGTTTCATGCTTATTTTTTTACTCAACGCAGCTCCCTGTGCTGCTCGCAATTATTATACTTATACCTCCAGGGAAGAGGGTCAGTTCAGTTCCTCAACCTTCACCAGGTGATTCACTTTGCGTACCATACCCAGTATCTGGGGAGTGGCCTCGACCTCAACAACATTGTTAAGCTTCCGAAGGCCAAGAGCTTCCATTGTTTTCTTCTGGCGCTCTGGTCTGTCGATGACACTTTTTACCTGGGTGATCTTAATCTTTTTCATATATAAATTCTTCTGAAGAATTAAAAATTTAGAAGTAAAAAGTAAAAACAGTTTTTAATTTTTACTTCTTACTTTTTAATTATACGGTTTATCCGTTGAACACTTTCTTCAAAGACAGTGTCCTTGTTTTAGAAACTTCGATCGGCTCACGAAGCATGGCCAGCGCCTTGAAAGTTGCTTTAACTACGTTATGGGGATTGGCTGACCCGAGTGATTTTGCCAATACATCTGTTACACCAGCGCTCTCAAGAACAGCACGCATGCTGCCTCCTGCGATCACACCGGTACCATGAGCTGCCGGCTTGATAAGAACTTTAGCCGCACCTTCTTTGGCCAGCTGATCATGAGGTATGGTTCCCTTCATCACAGGAACCTTGATCAGGTTCTTCTTCGCATCTTCAATTCCCTTTGTGATGGCTTCCTGTACTTCCTTGGCTTTACCAAGACCGTGACCTACCACGCCATTTTCGTTACCAACAACAACCAGGGCAGAAAAGCTGAACGCACGACCGCCTTTAGTGGTTTTCACAACACGATTAATTGCAACCACCTTCTCTTTCAATTCGAGGTCACCAGCTTTTACCTTGTTCAAGTTTACCTTAGACATTATTTTGTCAATTAATGATTAGTGTTAGAATTTAAGACCACCCTCACGCGCACCATCTGCCACTGCTTTCACACGACCATGATATAAATAACCACCACGATCGAATACACAATTTTCAATTCCCACTGCAAGTGCTTTTTTTGCCAGGGACTGACCAACCAGCTTGCTCTTTTCGGTTTTATTCACCTTCTGGGCAACGATATCTTTTTCCCTGCTCGAAGCGGCCGCAAGCGTAACACCATTCACATCATCGATCAGTTGCACATAGATGTCACTGTTGCTCCTGAAAACACTCAGACGCGGTTTAGCAGCTGATTCGCCGGAGATCCTGCGGCGGATCCTGTACTTGATCTTTTGTCTCCTAAGAGATTTTGTGTTCATAATTTTTTATTTTTCGATCCCTGATGCTGCCAGGGGCCATTTATTATTAATTGCTCTCTTACTTATTATTTACCTGCTGCTTTACCTGCTTTACGCCTGATAAATTCGCCTTTGTACTTCACACCCTTTCCTTTGTATGGCTCAGGCTTGCGCAGTGAACGGATCTTGGCAGCTACCTGCCCGATCAGTTGTTTGTCAACTCCTTCCAGGAATATTCTTGGGTTATCACCTTTTTCC
>JAHEFC010000373.1:2645-4311 GCA_024640385.1 Sphingobacteriales bacterium | reverse complement strand
GCATTGGGTTTGTAAGCGTACACAGAAATCCCTGCTTTGTCTAATAGTTTCTTCAGCTCAACAAATTTCTCCATCGATACGGTTTCCCTCCAGCCCTTAGCTTTCTGGTTTCTTTCGCGCATGGCAGCTCTTTGTTCATCGGTGAATACCATTTGCTGTCCGGGAGGAGGTGGGGCCATTGGGGGCATTAAACCTGCAGGACTTCCTGCCCATGCTTCAGCCGCATCGCCCATCAACTCTACTGCCGAGATCCCACATGTAGTGCAATATTTGATCAGGTCTTCGATAGACCCGGGCATGCTGCGGAATGAGTATGTAATTGCACCGATCTGGACACCGCCAAAAACAGAATTTGGTTTAGGTTGAAATGCAAGCAGGTCGCGGGACAGGAGCAGGCTGGTTCCTGCCAGTGCAGATTGAAGGAGGAATTTCCTCCGGGATGTTGGTTGAGCCATTGGAAGTGATTTAATTCTTAGATGTCAATTTAGCACAAATCCCTTTCTGTAATGTTGTAAAAAGAAATAGGGCATTTGAATGGTGATTTTGAATCACAAAACAAATGCCCTACATGTTTTCTATATGGCTGAACTGATTACCTGCCTTCCCGGTTCAGAACTTCCAGTCAATGCCGAACATGATCATATCAGTGGTCATCTTATAAGACACCTCACTGCCTGGTATGGCACCAGTTGGATTTCCGGATCCTACCATCATCGGGCTAAGTAACGGACCAGAAGTTGATCCGTCGCTGTCGCCATGGTGGTAGACTCCATTGATCGTGAATTTATCAGACAGTAAAAATCCAACTCCGAACTGGAATCCGTTCTTGATCACTGCTGTTGCAGGAATCGAGAACATGGCTAATTCCGGTTTAATGGGATTGGAACTGTACGTGTAACCAAATCTCAGCGGCAGTCTTTCAATCATTTTCAACTGAAGTCCTGCTGAAACAATGGAAATATTTTGCCAGCCAAATCCGGCAACTGAAGCAGTTTGGGTCCATCCGGATTTCTCAAATCCTTCGGTGTTTTCGTAATCAACCATACGGTAGTCAACGGCTATATCAAATACTTTTTTCGATAGCCCAACGCCGAATGAAAGAATGGCCGGATAGTTCATGGTGAACTTCACGTTTGGAGCGGCAGAGCCATCAAGATATGTATTGGTAAAATCAAATTCAGAGAAGGATTGCTGGGTTTTGTAAGATGCGCCCGCTTTAATTCCTTTTCCTGAATTATAGTAAAGGCCGATGGTTCCACCGATGCCGGTGGCAGAGGCCCTGTCGGCAACCGGATATCCTTTATTGGGATCTGGTGATGCCAGTGGGTTGGGTTCCAGCAATAATGCACCATAGTTAAAAGTGGGCGTCAAGCCAATAGAAAATTTATCAGATATGGCATATGCGTAAGAAAAACCAACCTGCAGCAGCATATAGTCAGATTCGATCCTGCCGAACCCTCCCATGCTTTGCGGGGCGTTGATCGGGTTGCTTGGGTTTTCAGGAAATGTTACACCAAATCCGCTTACACCAAATGCGGAAATACCCCATCTGTGTTTGCTGTTTTCTTTTGCGTGAACAAATGCGAGTGCGGGCATAATGGAGGTTCCCCTATCATCCTGAGTAGTTCCGCTGAAAGTTCCCTGTTGTGTTGTAACTTTTGAATAG
>JAHEFC010000373.1:0-2635 GCA_024640385.1 Sphingobacteriales bacterium | reverse complement strand
TGAATAGAGTTCGGGAGACGACATAAATCCACCTATATTGAGGGACAAGGTTTTTGCCTTGAAATCTGTGAGCCCTGCTGGGTTCCATTGAAGTGCTCCATTAATATCCAGAGGATTGCCGGTGGCTGCTCCACCCATGGACATATTTACGGCGCCGATGCCCTGCATGATATGTCCTGCTTGCGAGAATACGATGATTGGTGTCACTCCCAAGATCATCATGATGAATAGTTTTTTCATAAATCTGTTGTTGGTGAGCTGCAATAGTGTGCAGAAATCGGGTGTAAAAGTAGACAGCCTATATGTGGCGTATGTGACAAGTATCACTAAATGACGAAGGTCATAGGTCAGGTTGCAGGTTACAGGTTGCGGGTTGCAGGTGGCAGGGCATTTATTATTAACTTGGGTAATTAAGATTTTCGATATGTTTTTACTTAAAAGACTGATTATACTGATGTTGGTTTCGCCATTGTTTTCAAATGCTCAAAAAGACGGATATCCGGTCCAGGTGACGACAAGGAATGGGGTCATTGAAGGATATCATGACGTGAATCATGATCTCAGTTTATTCCTGGGTGTACCCTTTGCAAAACCTCCGGTTGGGGCACTTCGATGGAAGGCGCCGCAGCCATTGGAGAACTGGAAAGGTGTAAAGATGACGAAGAAATTTGGTCCACGCCCTGTACAGACCAATGTGTTTGGTGATATGATATCCAGGTCGGATGGGATCAGTGAAGACTGTTTATATCTTAATGTGTGGACGCCGATGCGGTATAATAAGAAAAGTCTTCCGGTGCTGGTGTATTTCTATGGGGGAGGATTTGTAGCTGGTGATGCTTCCGAGCCCCGTTATGACGGGGCGAGTATGGCGAAGAAAGGGATAGTGGTGGTGACCGTGAATTACCGGTTGAATATTTTTGGATTCTATGCGCATCCTGAACTGAGTGCGGAAACATCTTATAAAGGGTCTGGCAATTATGGCTTGATGGACCAGGCTTTTGCGCTGAAATGGGTGCAGGACAACATTGCGGCATTTGGCGGGGATCCCAAACGTGTAACCATTGCAGGTGAGTCAGCGGGTTCTGCTTCTGTTTTTGCGATGATGGTATCGCCGCTTGCAAAAAACCTGATCGCCGGCGCTATTGGTGAAAGCGGTGCTGCATTAGGCAGGTCGGCCATTGCGCCTACAGCCATGGAAGAATGCGAAAAGCAGGGACTTGAATTTGCGAAAAAAAATGGAGCATCTTCTATTGCGGCGTTAAGGGCGATGAGTACAGCGGAGATTTTTGAAAGATACAATGATGCAAAGCGATTTGGATTTCCACTTGCGTTCGATGGATATGTATTTCCGAAAGTAAAGTCGCTGACCGAGGTATTTGAAAAAGGTGAGCAGGCGCAAGTGCCTTTATTGGTGGGATGGAATTCAGCGGAGAGTTCGGCAGCAGGGTTCATGATGGGCAAACCGCTTACGGAGGAAAATTATGTGAATAGATTCAAGCAGTTGTTTCCAACTGCCTGGGAGGAGGCGTTGAAATATTTTCCTTATTCCAGTGCAACAGAAATGGAGAGGTCTGCTACGGATCTGGCTTCAGATCTGTTCATTGGACTTGGGACCTGGCAGTGGTTCGACAGGCATCGGAACAACAGCAGGCAACCTGTGTACCGGTATTATTACAGTAAGCTGAGGCCGCCGATGGTTGATCCCACGTTAACGCCCGGGCTTGCTGGTGGTGTAGTGAAAAGCAGCGGGCCGAAACCGCCTCCTGCCATTGGTGCGCCGCATGCCTGTGAGATCGAGTATGCCATGGGGAATCTTCCGCTGGTGAATGTTTTTGCCTGGACGGAAGATGATTACAAGGTATCTGCCACCATGCAGCAGTATTTTGCCAATTTTATCATTGGTGGTGATCCAAACGGAGCGGGGCTTCCGAAGTGGCCTGTAGCTGCGCCTAAAGATCCCAATCCGGATGTGATGGTGATCGATACAAAATCGAAGCAGTAAAAAAGAATGATGCACGATATCCTTTCCTGGAAAAAAACATTAAATGATGTTGTTTTTCTTCTTCACCCTCCAAGGGCGGTCCCTCCAAGGGAGGCCCCTTGGAGGGACCGCCCTTGGAGGGTGAAGATATTACTGATCGCCATCTTCTTTTTATTTTCATGCGTCAATAAGCCTGTGGGACTGGGAAGCAGGCCGCAGAAGATCTTCTTCAATGCGGAAACCACTGCGGCGCCAGTGATCAGAAACCTTGAACATAACCCCATGGTAAGGGTTTATTTGAATATCCCAGACAGCATGGGTACACTGAATCTGAAATTCATCAGGCTCGGTTTGAATAAGGACGCCGTGAAGGATATCGAATCCATCACCATATACAATAACAGGGGCAAGAAAGAATTCGACCCAACATCTCCTCCCACTGTGGTAACCAACATCAGTGATCTGATGTATGTGCCGGTTGAGATCAGTGCTGAACCAGGGGATAATTATATATGGCTCGCCGCAAAAATGAGATCTTCTGCTTTACTCGACGGTTTGGTATCATTGTATGTCAGAGACCTCACCGATAGTAAAGGCATCAAATACGATATCATCAATATCTGGAACGAAGGCAATGAGTCTTTCAAGAAACGC
>JAHEFC010000372.1 GCA_024640385.1 Sphingobacteriales bacterium | reverse complement strand
TAGCAGGACTTAAGCGCCATAAAACGAATTATAACAATGGAAGCTGTAGCAAAACTTAGAAATTATCCTACGTCACCCCGCAAGATGCGTCTGCTGGCTGATGAGATCCGCGGCATGAAGGTGGAGAACGCGATTGCGCTTCTTGAGCACCATCCGCAACACAGTGCAACTCCGCTGCGTAAGCTGGTTCTTTCAGCTGTAAGCAACTGGAAAGCAAAAAATGAAGGTAGTGATGTGGGTGCCCTGGTAGTGAAAACGATTTTTGTTGACGGCGCAAGGTCGATCAAGCGTATGTTGCCTGCACCCCAGGGACGTGCCTATCGCATGCGTAAGCGCAGCAATCACGTTACAGTGATCGTGGACAGCAAACAAACAGATAAATAACATTTTCAAAATTCATACATGGGTCAGAAAACGAATCCAATTGGTAACAGGTTAGGTATCATCCGTGGATGGGAGAGCAACTGGTACGGTAATAAGAAGGACTATTCCGTGAAGCTTATCGAGGATCATAAGATCCGTACTTACCTGACTGCCCGTATCAATAAAGGTGGCATCGCCAAGATCGTTATCGAGAGAACTTTGAACAAACTCATCGTAACTATTCATACCTCCAAACCTGGTATCATAATCGGTAAAGGTGGCAATGAAGTAGACCGTATCAAGGAAGAGCTGAAGAAGCTTACCGGTAAGGAAGATGTTCAGATCAACATCCTTGAGATCCGCCGTCCTGAACTGGATGCGAATATCGTTGGTGATACGATCGCCAAGCAGATCGAGAACCGTATCAACTACAAACGTGCGATCAAGATGGCCATTGCCTCTTCACTTCGCATGGGTGCAGAAGGTATAAAGATCAAGGTTGCCGGCCGTTTGGGCGGTGCTGAGATCGCCCGTACCGAAGAGATCAAGTCTGGCCGTATTCCTCTCCATACCTACAGGATGGATATTGATTACGCTTCAGTATTTGCGCTTACCGTTTACGGTAAGATCGGTATCAAGGTATGGATCTGTAAAGGTGAAGTATTGACCAAGCGTGACCTGAATCCGAATTTTGTTGGTGGCAAGAGCGAGGTGAGCGACAGGAGAGACAGGCGTGAAGGTGGTGGTGGTGATCGCCGTGACGACCGCAGGGATAACCGTGGCGGTGGTGACAGGAGAGATCGCAGGGATTCAAAGAGATAAGACCATTAATCAATTTTTAAAAGACTAAGATCACAATCATACGATCATGTTACAACCGAAAAGAACCAAGCACAGGAAGGCGCAGAAAGGCAGGATCAGGTCAGTTGCAAAAAGAGGTACAACATTGTCTTTTGGCACCTTTGGTCTGAAAGCCATGGAGCCGATCTGGCTGACCAACAGGCAGATCGAAGCTGCCCGCCAGGCAATGACCCGTGCCATGAAGCGTGAAGGTAATGTGTGGATCAGGATTTTCCCCGACAAGCCGATCACCCGCAAGCCTGCCGAGGTAAGGATGGGTAAAGGTAAAGGTAACCCTGAATACTGGGCAGCTGTGGTTGAACCAGGAAGGATCCTTTTTGAAGCTGATGGCGTGTCTGAGCAGGTGGCTAAAGATGCCATGCTGCTGGCTGCTGCAAAGCTCCCGATCAAAACAAAATTCATCATCCGTCGTGATGCTTAATTGATAATCGTAAAAACAAGAACATGTCTAAGAAGATCGATTTTTTGAAAAGCCTGACGGCACTGAATGTTCAGGATCTTAAAGCGAGGATCAGTGAGGATGAGCAGCGTTTAAAGAAACTGCAGTTTGCACACGGGATCTCTCCGTTGGAGAATCCAATGAGCCTTCGTGACCTGAGAAGGGAGATCGCGAGGTTGAAAACTGAACTGAAGAAGAAGGAACTGAGCGCATAATCAAAGAGACAACTGTAAAACATATAGGCTGGGAACAGCCGGAAAAAAGCTAAAAGAGCAAAAAATGTCTGAGCAAAAATTGGAAAGAAAGATACGCAAAACTAAGACCGGGGTGGTCAGCAGCAACAAGATGGCCAAAACCATTACTGTTGCCGTTGAAAGGAAAGTAAAACATCCGATCTATGGTAAGTTCGTAAAGAAGACAACTAAGTTCCACGCTCACGATGAGAAAAGTGAAGCGACGCCTGGTGATGTGGTGAAGATCATGGAGACCCGCCCCATCAGCAAAACAAAGCGTTGGAGACTGGTAGAGATCATCGAGAAGGCGAAATAATTTCCGGCCGGAAAAACCAGGAATAAATAATTGTTTCAATTGTTCCGCGGGAGCGGGACACAAAGCAAAATAAAATGATTCAGCAGGAAAGCAGGCTTAACGTAGCCGACAACAGTGGTGCAAAGGAAGTTCTCTGTATCCGTGTTCTCGGTAACAGCGGTCAGGATTATGCCAAGATCGGTGACAAGATCGTAGTTACCGTGAAAGATGCGATCCCCGCAGGTGGTATCAAGAAGGGTACCGTTACGAAAGCGGTTATTGTTCGTACCAAGAACAAATTACGCCGTAAGGATGGAAGTTATATCCGTTTTGACGACAATGCAGTGGTTCTGCTGAACCAGGCAGATGAGCCCCGTGGCACCCGTATTTTCGGCCCGGTGGCCCGTGAACTCAGGGATAAAGGTTATATGAAGATCATTTCACTGGCACCCGAGGTACTTTAATTAATTATCCATTCTCAAAGGAGAATAAAACTATAGTTAAAACATGAGCAACAGATTCAAAGCCAAATTCAATATCAAGAAAGGTGATTCCGTAGTGGTAATTACCGGTGATGATAAGGATCTGAAGAAGCCCCGCAAAGTCCTGGAAGTATATCCAGACGATGCCAAGGTGCTTGTTGAAGGCGCAAACATCGTGACACGCCACACTAAGCCGTCTGCACAGAATACTAAAGGCGGACTGGTTAAAAAAGAAGCTCCCATGCATATCAGCAATGTGATGTTGTGGGATTCTAAAAAAGGTGAGCCTACAAAGATTAAGCGTACCCGCGAGAATGGTAAGTTAGTTCGTGTTTCAAAAATTTCAGGGGAGGTCATTAAATAATGAAAACAGCAGCATACACTCCAAGATTGCAGAAGAAGTATCACGAAGATGTGATCCCTGCATTGCAGAAGAAGTTCAACTACAAGAGCACAATGCAAACGCCGAAGCTCACCAAGATCTGTATCAACAGGGGTGTGAACGGTGCGGTGGCTGACAAGAAGCTCATCGACATTTCACTCGATGAACTGACAACGATCACCGGGCAGAAAGCAGTGTCAACTACTTCAAAGAAGGATATCTCCAACTTCAAACTCCGTAAGGGCATGCCGATTGGTGCGCGCGTTACACTCAGGGGTGTGAAGATGTACGAATTCCTCGACAGGCTGATCGCTGCATCACTGCCACGTGTGCGTGACTTCAAAGGTGTGAACGAAAAATCTTTCGACGGCAGGGGCAACTATACGCTGGGTATCACCGAGCAGATCATTTTCCCTGAGATCGATATCGATAAAGTGAACAAGATCACCGGACTGGATATCACCTTTGTTACCACCGCTAAGACTAACGAAGAAGCATACGCGCTTTTGAGCGAGCTGGGTATGCCTTTCCGTGACATGAGAAAAGAAAAAGTATAAATAAATAAATAAAATCAGCAATGGCTAAAACTTCAGTAAAGGCCAGGGAAGCGAAAAGGGCCAAGATGGTGGAGAAATACGCTGAGAAGCGTGCTGCACTTAAAGCCGCAGGAGACTGGGCGGGACTCGATGAGTTGCCTAAGAACTCCTCAAAGGTTCGCTTACACAACAGGTGCCAGCTTACCGGACGTCCCCGTGGTTACATGCGTTACTTCGGCATTTCAAGGGTGACTTTCCGCGACATGGCTCTGGCCGGTAAGATCCCGGGGGTTAAAAAAGCAAGCTGGTGATCATCGGCATCTCCTGCGAGTGAATTAATTAGAAAACGACAATTGATAAAATATTATGATTACAGATCCCATAGCAGATTTCCTGACAAGAATCCGTAATGCACAGATGGCTGGACATCGTATCGTTGAGATACCCGCATCTAACCTGAAGAAGCGCATTACCGAGATTTTATACAACCAGGGATATATCCTGAAATATAAATTCGAAGATGATTCGAAGCAGGGTGTGATCAAGATCGCATTAAAGTACGATCCCACAACCAAAGAACCGGCTATCAAAACACTCGAAAGGATCAGCCGTCCGGGTCTGAGGCAGTATGCCAGCCCCGCTGAATTCCGTCGCGTGAAGAACGGTCTCGGTGTTGCCATCGTTTCTACCTCCCGTGGTGTGATGACAGATAAAGATGCCA
>JAHEFC010000079.1 GCA_024640385.1 Sphingobacteriales bacterium | reverse complement strand
TCTTTACCTTTCTCCTGGCTGCTGCCTGTGCTGAAATCGGGGAACTCCATATTCACCTGCAATACATCCGGCACATTGCGGCCATCGCGATGTGTATAAATACCACCGGATGCCGTAACTGAACGCGGGATACCCATCTTCAAAATACAATTAATACGGTCATAGTCATGAGTCAGCAGATCGCCTGACAACCCCGATCCATAGGCCCACCATTTGCGCCAGCGGAAGAAATGTTCGAGGTTGAAATCTTCTTTGGGAGCGTTGCCCAGGAACATATCCCAATCAATGGTCTTGGGACTGGCCTGCTCATGTATCTTATACTGCCAGGCACCATTATCATCATTCCGGTTAGTGTTGGTGGTTACCAGTGATACATGACCGAGTATGTTTTTTCCGATCACATCCTGTGCAGTAAGGAAGCTCTGCGTCTGCCGATGCTGGTGACCAACGGCAAAGACTGTTTTGGGATTATTCATCACCGTTTCTCTCAGCGCATAGGTTTCCGAAACGTTATGCGTCATCGGCTTCTCTACGTAAACATGGACGCCGGCATTCAATGCTTCCATCGCCATGGGTGCATGCCAGTGATCCGGAGTTGCGATCACCACGGCATCGATCTCCCCGCTCTTGAACATTTCGGTATGCGTGCGGTAACGCTTGATCTTGTTCCCGTCTTTATTGAAAGATTCCAGTGCATTCTCTGCACGAACATCGAAAATATCGCAGATCCCTGCCAGCTGAATGTTGAGGTTCTCCTGTCCTTTGAAGTCGGCCAATCTCGTGTCTTTAGGATTGGTGGCCAGGGCCTCCTGCATGTCTTTCAGCCAATTGGTGGAGGCAAATCCCAAAGCACGACAAAGCTGTTCACCCCTGATGCCAAAACCCACGATACCGATGCGAAGTGGTTTGCCACTCATGGGTCCGGATGCAGGTGGAGGAGAGGCTTTAATATTCAAAGTTTCGAGCAGGAACTGTTTTTCTCTTTTTGCAGAACCCGTTACGCTTGCCCCTGTATACCATACTGCGCCAAACAGGGGGATCCCTCCAAGTGTTTTCAGTATGTCCCGGCGGTTCCATTTATTGAAGAAATTATTATCGGTTGCCATTGTGATCAGTTTATTTGAATATTTGCTTTTTGTTTTAAGAACATCCGCTCTATCCCAAATACAGTGGTTAATGGAAATTGATAGATCACCAGCAGAGCCGCGATCTCGATGAGGTTCTTGTTAACGATCCAGTAGCTGCCTTCTGCCGGCCCCTGCGGTAAACTCGAAAATGGAGGATGTGCCAGGTAATAGAGTGCAAGCAGCAGTATGCCGGCGATAGCACCCCAACGGACTTTTATGCCCAGGAGCAGACTTACCCCAACTGCGATCAGTCCTGCAATATTCAAAAAATCAATAGTGGAGATCATGGACTCATTGGCGAGCCAGGTAAAAAATGGCTTCAGCGCTGATGCACTGAGTAGATAGCCTTTTGAAGTCCAGGATGGATTGTAGGCTTTGATCACTCCCTCGTAGAGAAAATGCCAACCTATTAACACCCGGAGCAGCACCAGCATATTGCCTTGCGCTGCCGTCAGTTTTGGCGTTGTCATGTAGATGATTTTAGGGTTCTTTGAACGAGCCGTTGTTCCCGAAACGACCCTGAATTACAAGGTCAAAAAGTAGCAATTTCTATTGACTCTTCAGCAATTGCCGGTCAAGATTTTCAGTGATATAAGTCATCCATTTGCCCTGCTCGTCGTATATGAAATACACATCCAGCCCAAGTTCTTTATGGCTGGCCAGGAACTGTTTCGATCTCTCCAGTCCCATAACAATGAATGAGGTGGCATAGGCATCTGCGGTCACGCAATCTGGCGCAATAACGGTGGCACTTAAGAGATTATTCTTGGCGGGATACCCGGTAATGGGGTTGATGATATGCGTGTATTTTTTTCCATCTTCTTCATAGAACTGCCTGTAATTACCTGATGTAGCCAGGGATCTGTTCTCCAGGTTGATCTGGGTATA
This sequence comes from Sphingobacteriales bacterium, assembly GCA_024640385.1. GTDB lineage: Bacteria > Bacteroidota > Bacteroidia > Chitinophagales > Chitinophagaceae > Pollutibacter. The sequence continues at coordinate 10,373 of JAHEFC010000079.1, read as the reverse complement.
GAGTGATCTTTCGTTGGCCTGATCTTCATCAGGTTTTTCAATCCCCACATTCCAGACGCTTCCATCCAGTTTCTCCCCTTTGGCCCTGAGTTCCCCTCCCAATTCCACCAGGTAGTTCTGTATGCCTTTGCTTTCCAGGAAAGATGCCAGCACGTCCACAGTATATCCCTGTGCGATGGCATTCATATCTACCTTCATACCGGGATTTTCCTTAATGATCTTGTCGCCTTGTAAACTGATCTTCTTATATCCAACCAGTGGGAGAATGCTGTCAAGCAGGATTTGATCCACTGATCTTTTTCTATTGGCGCCAAATCCGTAAGCATTGACCAGTGGAGCCACGGTGATATCGAAAGCACCCTGGGTGATGTCGGATACTTCCATCGATTTTTTGAACACCTCGATAAAATGTTCATCCACCGTCACACCGGGCTCATTCCTGTTCACCCGCGATATAATAGATCCCGGAACATAGGTGGAGAGAGACATATCGATCGCTGTAAAGATGGAATCGATCGATTCCCGGTAGTTTGAATATGGGCCTGCCAGGTAGGTGATATTGTAAGTAGTACCCTGTGCTTTCCCGGAGATATTGATCGCATTCCTGGCTTCACGGCAGGCGTTCAGGGTCAGCAGAGCAATAAGGAAGATGAAGATCGGTTTCATAAGGTGCAGTTTACTTACACTCCACCTCGGCCAGTTCCCTGGATATATGCTTAAAATTATTCCCGGCATCGATATTAGCATAAGTGGCGCCTTTGTTATTCTTCAGGCAGATCCTTTTATCGGCAGGATATTTCTTGTCTACGGTCAATAGCTTATCGTCCAAAATACCATCGTACACTATATCAGGAACATCCTTTCCAAACTTCAGTTTAAACCGGTACAATTTACCAAGCCTGCCTTTTGCAGTGGCCCTTTTGCGTTCTTTACTGTATTCGTTATCATGAATATGGATAGCGGTGGGATAAGGATAGTAGGTTGAATCCTTGATCGGGTTCTCCGTCATATAATAACTGATGATCCCGGTGGGTACAGTTCTGTTATTGATCACTTTATTATTATAGATCTCCACATTGGTAGAAGCGAGTAAGAGCATGCCTGTTCCTAAAGGCACTTTGCCAACAATATTTCCCTTGGGTGCAAAATTCTTTGTATTGTTATCGTGTATATGATTGTTGTACACTTTGCAATTGCCTCCTTTCTTGACCTTTAGATCGGGAAGATCGAATACCAGGATGCCGCCGGTATTATTGAACGCTTCATTATTATACACTTCAGCGTTTAGTGAATTCTCGATCTCTATCCCCGCCACATTTTCATAGGCCTTGCAGTTCTTTACAATAATATCTTTCGACTGGCCAACATAAATGCCTGCATCCGAAGCGCCCCTGGCGATAGATTCCTCGATCAGAACCTTTTCGCACAGAACGGGATACAGGGCATAGGATCCATTTTTCTCACTCAGCTTGCCTGTCCATTCCGCTTTGATGCGCCTGAACGTGATCCCTTTTACATCCATGGCTTTGATGCAATCACCCTTCGCATCCTGGATGGAGAAATCTTCCAGTGTAATATTCTCTGCATTGGAAATACGTAAACCCTCGGCTCCGGAAGATTGGCCTTTGAACGACAATATCGTTTTCCCGATCCCCTTTCCTTTGATGGTCACATTTTTCTTCCCTTCCATCGACAAAGTTGTACTGATAGTGAAAACACCTTCGTCCAGGTTGATGGTTTCACCATCTTCCACCATGATGAGATCGGTCTGGATCTTTTTCTGGATATCCTGCTGCCCAAAAGCATTCAAGGAAATCAGGGCGGAAATTAGTATTGTAATTTTTCTCATTTGCAGGCTTTTGGGATTTGCGAATTAACGGATTGACGGATTAGCGGATTCTTTAATCCGTCAATCCGTTAATCCGCAAATTCGTCAATCGATCATTGAAGCGACGATCTTAGCACTTTTCAAACACAGCGGTATCCCCCCGCCAGGATGTACGCTTCCGCCGGTAAAATACAAACCTTTGATGGAAGATGAAAAATTGGGGTGCCTTAAAAACGCGGCCCATTTGGAATTGGAGCTGGTACCGTAGAGTGAACCCATATGGGATAGGGTCTGCGCTTCGATCCCCTTGGGATCCAGAACCCGCTCTGTGTCTATAAGCGAAGCGATATCAGTGGACAGGATGCGGGATAATTTTTCTATAGCTGATGCCCGGGCTTTTTGCCTGATCTGGTCCCAGTTCTGCCCAATATCAGCAGGGGCATTCAGCATCACAAACCAGTTCTCCGTACCCGGAGCGCTATGTCCCTGCTCCATTTTGGAAGTGATGTTGACATAAATGGTGGGGTCATGATACATCTGCCGGGTTTCGAAAAGATGCCTGAACTCTTCCTCATAATCACGGGTAAAGAAAATATTATGAAGATGCAATTCTTTAAACTCCTTTTTGATCCCCCAATAAAATATCATGGCACTGCTGCTTCGCTCCCGTTTGAGAACGGCCTCCGCTTTTGACGGATCACCCAGCAGGTCCCGATACAGATAGTACACATCCATATTGCTCACCACAAGATCCGCCCGGAATTCCATGTCCCCTACCCTGACAGCTTTCACCTCACCCTGTTGATGAATGATCTTGTCTACCTTAGTATTGAATACAAACTCCACTCCTTTTTTGAGTGCCAGTTTATATAGTGCATTGGTAATGCTGATCATCCCGCCATAAGGGTAGAACGTGCCTTCATTTTGTTCCAAATGTGGGATCATGCTCAACATGGCCGGAGCCTTGTAGGGATTGCTGCCATTATAGGTGGCGAACCGGTCAAAGATCTGCACGGTTTTGGGCGACCTGAAGTTTGAGGCATGATAATCGTGCATCGACTGTATCAGATAACTGATACGGGTAGCCGATAATGCGGGCAAAATTCTTTTATTCAGCCAGGTTGATCTACGATGAAGGGAATGATCAAGAAAGATCCTGCCAATGGCCTCATAAGCTTTCTCCGCCTTTGCCAGGTATTTTTGAACGGCTACCGGATCCTCGCCCAGTGCGGATTCCAGCTCTCTGGCAAACTGATCCACCTGGGTATATGCATTTACGATGGTCCCATCTTCAAAAAAATATTTACAGGCAACAGGAACGGACCGGTACTGGAAATAGTCAGCGATCGGTTCACCTGCACATTCAAACAGATCCTCAATATTTGATGGCTGAGTAAACAGCGAGGGACCTGCATCGAATGCATATCCATCCTGCTCAAAAAAAGAAAGCTTGCCCCCGGGTTCCGCATTTCTTTCAAAAACTTTTACGGAATAACCTTTCACCGCCATGCGGATGGCGACAGCGAGGCCTGCGACGCCGGAACCTATCACGATCGCTTTGCGAATTGACGGATTGGCGGATTGGCGAATTGGCGAATTCATTTTGAGAATTTTAACTCAGAATCCGTCAATCCGCCAATCCGTTAATTCGCCAATGAAAGTGCTCGCTCACTTGATCAAATGCTATCTTAAACCACTCCGTAAAATGATGGGGATCGTTGGCCATATAGTCCCTGATATCGGCGATGGACATATAACAGGTTTCACAAACTTCTTCGGGATTGGGATAGACAGGACCTTCGTAGGTACCGATGAACACATGATCGAATTCATGCTCGGTAAGTCCATTATCGAAAACGGCCTTGTAGGTAAAAGAAAATGCATCCCGTATTTCCGGCTTGATACCCAGTTCTTCAAACGTGCGGCGGGTAGCAGCCTGGTGATTGGTTTCGCCCGGCCTGGGATGGCTGCAGCATGCATTGGTCCATAAACCGCCGCTATGGTATTTGGTCAATGCCCGCTTCTGCAGCAGCATCTCCCCTTTTGTGTTGAAAAGAAATACGGAAAAAGCACGGTGCAACAAGGCCTTCTCGTGAGCTTCCATTTTTTCCATGGCTCCGAGTTCCGCATCGTTCTCGTCTACTAATATCACGTATTCCATATATAATACAGAGACGCGGAGGGGGACGCAGAGACGCAGAGATCCTCCGTGTCTCTGTGTTCCTCTCCGTGTCTCTTTTTTATAAAATATTTAGTTGTGTTCTGATCACCGCCTTCGCCGCTACCCATGCCTTGGCATAATTGGGTATCCTGATCCTTTCTTCAAGTATCCGGCTGGGGCACATCTGTTTGATCTTTCTGAACAGGCTGAGATAGTATTTATAAGCCACGTACACTCCAAACCTGGCTTTGAGGGGAAGTTTTACAATGCCTTCATAAGCATGACGGAAATCTTTTGCAATATCTTCTTCGATCTCGGCTTTCATCCTGGGCGTGAAATTGGAAAAGTCAACCCCAGGGAAATACATCCTGTTCAGCGTATGATAATCCGCTTTTACATCCCTGAGAAAATTCACTTTCTGAAATGCCGCTCCCAGCGAACGGGCATGAGGCATCAGTTCATCATATTGATCTTTCTTACCATCACAAAAAACATAAAGGCACATCAGGCCAACTACTTCCGCACTGCCGTAGATGTACTCTTCATAACCGGCCTGATCGTACTCCTGCTTGGACAGGTCAAACTCCATGCTCTTGAAAAACGCTTCGATCAGGTCATGATCGATGTTGTATTGATTGACAGTGATCTGGAAACTGTGAAGTATGGGGTTCAGGCTGATACCCTGCTCTATTGCCAGGTAAGTTTCGGCTTTGAATCTGGCCAAAAGATCGTCCTTAGCATGGTCATGGAATGTATCTACGATCTCATCGGCAAACCTGACGAAGCCGTAAATATTGTAGATCGGCGTCCTCAGGTCAGCATGCAGCATTCTAATAGCACTGCTGAACGAGGTACTGTATCGCTCGGTAGTGATCTTACTGCATTCCTGGCTGACATCGTGAAACAGGCTTATCATTCGTTGGTTTTTGTCGTTCCCTTGCCGTAAATCTAAAAAAAAAGAGATACGGGAGCTAGTTTTGATTAATGGTCTGGCTTAAAAAAAACAATATAATTAAAAAAGAGTTCAGTTACCGAAGTGCTTTAATACCTGGTCCGCCACTACCTCCCCGCTTATGAGGCTGGGTGGGACCCCTGGACCGGGTACCGTGAGCTGTCCGGTATAGAATAAATTCTTCAGTTTCTTGCTCCTGCAACTGGGTTTTAATATAGCAGTTTGCATCAGGGTATTGGCCAATCCATAGGCATTGCCCTTGTAGGCATTATAATCTGATACAAAATCTGCATGCGCATAGGTTCTGCAATACACGATGTTGTCCCGGATATCCTCCCCCGTTCTTTCGGCAAATCTTTCTAATATGATGTCCAGGTATTTTTTCCTCAGTTCCTCGGTATCGCCCTCCAACCCGGCAGCTACGGGGATCAGGAACACGATGGCCTCACCACCTGCCGGCGCCGCATGGGGATCGGTCTGCGATGAAACACTGATATAGAACAATGGCGCATGCGGCCATTCCTCCGTTACATAGATCTCCCTGGCATGGGCGTCAAATGGCACATCGAAGAATAAGGAATGATGGGGTACGTTTTTAAGCTTCTTATTGATGCCCACATAATACAGCAGGCTTCCGGGGGCCATGACTTTTTTATCCCACCAGGCTTCGGTATAACTCCTGAATTCAGCCGGCAACAATTTGCTTTCTATGAAATGATAATCTGCCCCGCCGATCACCACATCGGCTTCAAAATCTTCACCGGTATTGCAGATCATTTTCTTTATGGAGTCCGACTGAAATTCAATGTTGGTCACATCACGTTTGAACCTGAATTCGACGCCCAGTTCAACAGCCAGTTTATACATGCCCTGCACCACACTATACATGCCGCCTTCAGGATACCAGGTACCGAGTTTGATATCGGCATAATTCATCAGGCTATACAAGGCAGGTGTGTTTTCCGGCAAAGCGCCGAGGAACAGCACCGGGAATTCCAGCATCTGCCTGATCCTTGGATTCTTAAATAATTTATGGATATGCTTTTTGATGGAAGTGAAAACATCCAGTTTGAACACCCCTTTCACCAGGTCCATGTCCATGAATTCAGTCAGACTCTGCCCAGGTTTGAACACCAGTTTATTGATCCCTACTTTGTATTTGTATTCTGCCTCAGCCAAAAATTTATCCAGTTTTGTGGCTGCGCCTGGCTCCATGGTTTCCAGGAGCTTCCTGAAATCTTCGTAGTTGGCGGGAATATCGGTGTAGCTATCGTTCCAGTAAATACGGTAAGATGGATCGAGGCGGATGAGTTTGTAATAGTCGGTCACTTTTTTCCCGAACTGCGCGAAATATCTTTCAAATACATCGGGCATCCAGTACCAGCTGGGGCCCATATCGAATGTGAATCCGTTTTCACTCAACTGACGGGCACGCCCACCCGGAATTGGGTGTTTTTCCAAAACTGTAACACTCCATCCGGCCTTAGCCATGAAGGCGGCGGCGGAGAGGCCCGCGAAGCCAGCACCGATAACAACAACTTTTTTACTCAAAATGGTATTGAATTAAAAAGCAAAAAGTAAGAAGTAAAAACCGAAGTCCTTACTTTTTACTTTTTACTTTTAAATTTTTAATTAGTATTTAGATATCTGTTCTTTTAGTAATCTCCTCGCGAAGTGTATCCTGCTCTTTATAGTTCCCAGCGGTTCTGTGAGCATATCAGCGATCTCGTGGTATTTGAAACCTTCGAAATAGAGCATGAAAGGCTGGCGGAAAATATCCGGCAGGTCGTGAATAGCTGCCTGGATCTCCTTGATACGAAGATTGGATTCGGCGGCATTGGCGATGGCGCCCTGCTGATAATCCAGGAGGAAATCATTATCTGATTTATCGAAGATGGTATTCTGCTTCACCTTGCGGCGATAGTTGTTGATGAAGATGTTGCGCATGATGGTGTAGAGCCATGCTTTGATATTGGTGCCTACACTGTACTTCTCCTGGTTGGCCAGGGCGCGGTACATGGTCTCCTGCAACAGGTCTTTTGCAGTCTCATGGTCTTTGGTTAGGGTAACGGCGAAAGGTCTGAGGAAGTCAGCGTTCTGAACCAGCATCTTATTAAACTCAGCAGTTGCCATATTTTTTGTTTAATTGTGTAGACTGTAAATCTAAACAGAATTTCTGATATACAACCAATTTTTGTGCAACTATTTTGTTAACAGGCTTAAACAAGTTTATAGCCAATAGCTATAATCATTAATCTTAATTATCCGTTTAGCGTAGCAAACTCAGTCCCAATATGCGCCTTTTAATAAAATTTGGATTTGACCAGTCTTTTACCGCAGGTTTGAACATATGCAGTTGCCGGATAGTCCAGATGTCTTTGTCGCAATTACCAACCTAATATTTTATCAAATTTTCCTTCTTATTTTGCCGTATGTTGATATTCGGCCTAACTGCGGCTGCAGGATATGTTGCACCACGTCATATTCGAGCCATCAAGGATACTGGAAATACTCTTATTTCTGTTTATAATCCATACGAAAGCCTGGGTATCTTGGACCAATATTTCCCTGATGCCGAATGCTTTAGTGACTTTGAATCCGTTAGTACCTTTCATGCACTACAATCTATCGATTATCTATCGATATGTTCACCAGACCATCATCATCTCTATCAGATATGCTGGGGATTGATACCCGGTGCAAACATTATTTGTGAAAAGCCTCTGGTGATAAGCCCAGAGGAACTTGATGCGCTGGAAAAGTTCGAATTACAATTGGGTAAGAAAGTAAACATGATACTACAACTGCGTCTTCACCCCAATGCTATTAAATTAATAGATGAGCTATCAATGATCTTATCTGCAAAAAAAGCAGTGGTGAGTATTCAGTATGTAACGGCCCGGGGTAGGTGGTACTTTAATTCATGGAAAGGGAGAAAAGAACAAAGCGGAGGAATTCTGACCAATATTGGTATCCACTTGTTTGATTTGTTGATCTGGCTTTTCGGGATGGTAGAAGAAGCGAAGGTTTACCATTATTGCGAAAAAAAGTTAAAGAGTCTTCTTTCTCTGCAGCGAGCGGTTGTGGAATGGTCTTTAAGCATTGCCGAAGCTGATCAACCGCAGAAATGTAAAGAGAAGAACATAAGTTATTATCGCGAATTGGTGATCGATGCACAATCTTACCACTTAGATCAAGGAATGGAAGATCTTCATACAGAAAGCTATCGGGAAAGCCTTGCAGGAAATGGACAAGGCATTACTGAAGCTGCGCCATCCGTTAAGCTTTGCCACAGTATTAAACAACTGTATAGCCAACGTTAAGTTAAAGATAATTTATCTATAAAAATATTAGCTTTTCATGCAACAATTAAGAAGCCTGCACGGCTTAAGAGCCATAAGTATATCGCTTGTCCTAATCGCTCATTTACTCGAACATACAACTCATAAAATATCTAATACAACCTTATTTTTCTTATCTCCCATTAAGGATGGCGAGTTGGGTGTCAATGTATTTTTTATAATCTCCGGGTTTTTGATTACCAGTATTTTAATCAACGAAGAAAATATTACTGGCAAAATCTCTATAAAAAACTTTTTCATCCGAAGAACTCTCAGAATATTTCCCGCTTATTATTTCCTATTAATTGTCTATTTCATACTGCAACTATTCGATATTGTACACATTGCCCCATGGTCGTGGTTTACGTCCTTAACCTATACAAAATATGTAAACTGGTGGAAAGATTGGCTCACTGCCCATGCCTGGTCCCTAAGCGTCGAAGAACATTTTTATCTAACATGGCCCTTTATCTTTTTGTTTCTTAAAAAGTATCGGATACTATTCTGTAAATTACTGGTGGTTGGAACGCCACTTCTAAAACTAATTTGCATAAATATTCCAGCTACGCACCAATATTACAGTAATTTAAACCTAACTATCTTCTTTCGATTTGATGCTATTGCGATTGGATGTCTTTTTGCATTCTATAAAGAAAATGCCATTTCCATAATTAAAAATAAATTCAAAACTTTTTTTCTGATTGCAATAGGAATAATCTTAATTATCGAATACACACAAGTAACCCTATGGTCAGGTGGTGTAATTAGTCAAAGTTTTAATGCATTACTTGGTACTACCTCCGGGATCTTGTGTAATATGCTAGTTGCGATAATCATCCTTTGTACGGTATTTTTTGAAAGTACGATTTGGTCCAAATTTTTGAATAACTCACTAATAAACTATATCGGCATACTTTCCTATAGCATTTATTTATGGCAGCAATTCTATTTTAATAAATCTGACTATTGGATTAATAAATTTCCCCAAAATTTGGTACTTATATTTATTTCAGCTTACATTTCTCACAGATTAATAGAAAAGCCTTTTCTAAAGCTGAAAGAAAAGTTTTCCGGAAGAAAAATAGAAGAGCTGAATCCTGCTGAGTCTTCAGCGAAAATAGAATATCGCCAATAAGTAGACTGAAGTGTCATTTCCTGAAATGCTTTGCACTGCATTCTTTCATGACGGTCCACTATCATATGTGAAAGCGTCTGAACTGAAAGCTTCCCTCTCTACACATTTCGGAACTGTAATTGATGCAGGAGAAATGACAATGGTGCGAACCCGTAGTGCTCGTTAATTCGATGATACGCTAATCCTAATGAATGGTAGTAATAAACTCCATCACCTCCCCAAGACTGCGCTTGAAATTGATCTTGGCAGGTATCCTCTTCTCATAAGCCTGGGTCAAACGCCCTGAAATGATCACTGGCGTTGAATCAAATGCTTTTGTTAGGTTACCAAGGAAACGCTCAAAACTGAAGCTGTTTGATACCGAAGTAAGATGGGTATAGAGATAGTCGGGCTTCTTTTTGGCTACTACATATTCCACATCTTCCAGTGGCACATTCGAGCCCAGGTAGAGAGTATAAATGCCGCGACTTTTTAATAAATATTGAATGAAGAGCAGTCCAAGTTCGTGATATTCTCCCTCTGGAAGGAATAAAAGAACAGTCTTTGGAATACTGATATGCGGATTCACACTTTCAATACCAACGATCAGTTTCTGCCTGATGATATTAGACACCAGGTGCTCCTGTGCTGGATTGATATGATCCGTGATCCATAGCACCCCGATCCTTTCCATAAATGGGAAAATGATCTGGTTGATAGTTTTTTCGATTCCGCGGGTCTGGATGTAATTGTCAAGCACCTCTTCAAACTCCTCCAGTTGGAGTTCGATCATATGCTGGATCAGCTCATTGATCACCCTTTCCTGCTGGGCCTGGGCATTGGACAGCGACACGATCTTGTCCTTCATTTCATCTTCCGACATCCTGTCGATATGGGAGATCTTATAGCCGTACTTGTTCAGGAGGGCAATGTTAAGGATAGTTTTCAGCTCATGGTTATTGTAGAACCTGATATTG
>JAHEFC010000371.1 GCA_024640385.1 Sphingobacteriales bacterium | reverse complement strand
AGATGTAGATGACTGTAAGCAGAGAGAGAAACAGGAAGAAAGGGATATTGCTCACCATCCATTGATAGTTCAGCAGCAGTTTTTTCCATTCAAGCTTTCCTTCCCTTTGCTCCATTGGAGTAAATATTAACCTGTTTTCTTTTCTGCAACACGCAGCTTGGCGCTCCTGGATCTTGGATTTTTTCTTGTCTCTTCTGCCGTGGGCAGAATGGGTTTTTTGGATATGATATTGAAAGGGGATTCCTGCCTGGTGCCGTATATCTCGTCTGTCTGTATTTCTGTAAAACTTCCGTTCTTAAAAAAATTCTTTACGATCCTGTCTTCAAGACTGTGAAAGGTGATCACTGCGATCCTGCCTTTCGGCCTGAGTAATGAAGGAGTCTGTTCCAGCATTTCCTTCAGTGCCCCGAACTCATCATTAACAGCGATCCTCAACGCCTGGAACACCTGTGCGAAATATTTATGCGGGTTCCCTTTCACCACCTGCTGTACTGCTTCCTTGAACTGACTGATCGTTTTGATGGGCAATGCTGCCCTGTATGCTACCACAGTTCTGGCCAGCGTTTTCGAATTGCTCACTTCTCCGTACTCCCCGAATATGCTGACGAGCTCCTGCTCTGATTCTTCGTTCAAAATATTGGCTGCTGTCCGCGCCTGCCTCCTGTCCATCCGCATATCCAGATCTGCATCGAAGCGGGTAGAGAATCCTCTTTCTGCTTCATCAAACTGGTGACTGCTCACCCCCAGGTCTGCCAGTATCCCATCCACCTGCTGCACTTCATTAAACCGGAGCATCCTGCCGATATGCCTGAAATTGTAGGGCAGGAAAACCAGTCTCTCATCATCTGGTGCGTTTGCCCGGGCTTCTTCATCCTGGTCAAACACGTACAACTTTCCTTTGGGGCCCAGTTTTTCCAGAATGGCCCTGCTGTGTCCGCCGCCGCCGAAAGTGCAATCCACGTATATGCCGCCTTTCTTTATTTCCAGGGCATCCACGGCTTCTTTCAGCATCACCGGGATGTGGTAGCCGGAAGACTGATCGGGATGTTTGTTTCCGGATCCTGTCACGGGGCTACTCGGTTTTGCCTTGCATTACTTCAGCCGCCAGGTCGCTGTAGGCCTCAGGTGAGAATGAATCAAAGAACTGCTGGTATTTTAGTTTATCCCAGATCTCAATCTTGTTCACAGCCGACACCAACACCACATCTTTTTCCAGCCCCGCGTGATCGGCCAGGTTTTTCGGGATCAGCAGCCTGCCGGCGCTGTCCAGATCCATCTGGGTTGCTCCGTTCAGGAACCATCGGCGGAATTCCCGAACTTTGGGGTCGAAATCGTTCAACTTGCTGATATTGGAAAAAATAGGCTCCCAGCTTTTCAGAGGGTACAGGGTTAAGCATTTCTCGAAGCCCCTGTTGATAACAAAGGAGGCTGCGTCCTCTTCCGGCATTTGCTTTTTAAGGCCAGCCGGGAGAAGAAATCTACCTTTGCTGTCGAGTGTGACTTCATATTCCCCTAGGAAACCTATCATTTACAATTAGTTATCAAAAATTGAACCATATTGACACAAATTAACACAATTTCCCACTTTCATAACGAAATTTGATTTTTTATATTTTTCCACAGCTTAAAATCAATGTAGTAGCGTGTTTTACCGAAAAAAGACCCAGGGGGTGTGGAAAGATGTGAATTACTGTGGATAAGGGAACACGGAGACGCGGAGAGGGACACGGAGAGGCGGAGTCTGCAACCTGCAACCTGCAACCTGCAAAAAAAATGGATCCCAGAAATATTAACATTAACGACTATACTTACGCCCTGCCGGACGACCGCATTGCACGGTTCCCGCCGGCCGACAGGGATGCTTCCCGCCTGCTGGTATACGACCGGGGGCAGATCAGCGAAGACGTATATAAAAATATAGCCAGCCATATCCCCGAAGGAACCACCCTGGTTTTTAACGATACCAAAGTGGTGGAAGCCCGGATCCTGTTCACCAAACCCACCGGAGGCGTGATCGAGATCTTTGCCCTGGAACCGGCAGACGAGTATCCCGATATCCAGATGGCCATGCAGCAAAAAGGCATGGTGAACTGGAAATGTATGATCGGAGGCGCCAGCAAATGGAAAAGAGGAATGGTCTTGGAAAAACCAATTGGGATCAGCCTTACCCTTTCCGCAGAGATCATTGGCCACTTGCCGGATAGTTTCCTGGTGAAACTTTCCTGGAACAATCCAGACCTGACTTTCGGCGAAATCTTACACCTGGCAGGACTGATCCCCCTTCCACCCTACCTGAAAAGGGAATCAGAAGAATCAGATAAAGAACGATACCAGACCATTTATGCAAAAACTGAAGGTTCTGTTACAGCGCCTACTGCCGGCCTTCATTTCACTGAACGCGTATTCAGTTCTCTGCAGGCAAAACATATTCAGCCTTTATACGTGACCCTTCACGTTGGAGCCGGTACATTCAAGCCGGTAAAATCCGAGAGGCTGGAGCAGCACGACATGCATTCAGAATTCATTGATGTAACGGATATGACCCTGGCCCGGCTGGCGGAAGCGACAAAAGTTTTCGCAGTAGGCACCACATCCATGAGAACACTGGAGACCTTGTATTGGATGGGTGTGAAATGCTCCCTGAATCCGGGCATCAGCATGGAAGAACTGGAAATGCAACAGTGGGAAGTATACGACCGTCTCAACGCAGAACGAATCCCATCGAAAGAGGCACTCCGGCACTTACTCACGTGGATGCATAGCCGCAATATGAAAAGGATGGTTTGCCGCACAAAACTTTTGATCACACCCGGGTACCGCACAGGACTGGTCAGGGGCCTGATCACCAATTTTCACCAGCCGCAATCCACCTTGCTGCTGCTGGTTGCCGCCCTGATGGGCGACGACTGGAAGAAACTGTACAACTATGCGCTAGACCATGAATTCAGGTTCCTGAGTTACGGTGATGGATGCATCATTAAACCGTAGTGTGCTGGCCGGTTAGTATGTTAGCCGGTGAATGCATTGGATAAATAAGATAGAGAAGAGTTTGCGGCGGACTCATCGCCGCCCTTTTCATTTAATGTTTTTACTTCCCCTCAACATTTTTTGGATGATCCAAAATTCCCGAGCCGCTTTCCAGATTGACCTGAGTGCTTCAACAATCAACAAAATTCGCAAAAAGTGGAAAAAGCTGGATTTAGCAATTGGTTTAATAACAACTTCAATTTTGAAAAAACAAGTGCTAAAGAATGGTCAGCACCAGCTTGAGGATCTGGTGGGTGACAATTGAATTTCTGATTGTCCCATTTCCATACTTATCCAATGCACTGACCGGTTAACACACTAACCGGCAAGCACACTAATCAGGCATTGGGAAATTCTAAAACAAAAACGCTCCCTTTGCCGGGTGTGCTGTCCACCTTGATCTTGCCATTATGTGCTTCCACCATGGTTTTCACGTAACTCAATCCAAGACCAAAGCCTTTTACATTATGAATGTTGCCTGTATGGGCCCTGTAGAATTTTTCAAATATCCTGTTCACCGTTTCCCTGCTCATGCCAATGCCATTGTCTTCGATCCGGATCCTGATATTGTTGCCAACGTTCTCTGTACTGATTTTCAGAACAGGGGCAACATCCTCTTTCGAATATTTAATGGCATTATCCACCAGGTTGCTGAGCATGTTGGTGAAATGCACCTCGTCACCCTGTACCTGGTCGTCCACTGCTTCAAGATCTGTAATGGCATTCCCGTTTCTCTCTTCAAGCTGCAACCTGAAATTGTCCACGATGCTGCTCATGATACTGTGTACATGCAGCGGTTTTAAACGAAGCTGCACTTCCTGCCGGTCAAGTAACGCTGCCTGCAGAATGGTTTCAACCTGTTTGTTCATCCGCTTATTCTCATCTTTGATGATGGCGCTGAAATAGTCGAGCTTCTGCGGATCATTCAGCACTTTGGGATTTCGTATGGCATCCACAGCCAGTGAGATCGTAGCGAGCGGCGTCTTCAATTCATGGGTCATGTTGTTGATGAAATCAGATTTGATCTCACTCAGTTTCTTCTGCCTTAACAAAGCCCGCAGGGTAATATAGAATGCGGCCAGGATAATGATGGTGAAAAGAATGGCACCGGCGATCATCCAACCCAGTGAACGGAAAATAAACTCCTTGAAATCTGAGATAACAACGATCAGTGTTTCGTTCGGGGAAAGGCTTTCCGTTTCACTGCCCTCGAGTGCGTTGATAGGCCAGTAATAGATCAGGTTGTTCACCGTATCTACCAGGGCATCTTCAAACTTTTTTTCAAACTGCCCG
>JAHEFC010000078.1 GCA_024640385.1 Sphingobacteriales bacterium | reverse complement strand
TCCGCCTGTGGTGGTGTTTTCCCCATCCCGGCGGGCCCGTGATAATTCAACCAAGCATACCCTTCAGAACGTTTATCAGGTTCCGGAAGTAGTGATCAACATTGTGGATCATGACATCGTGCAGCAGATGTCGCTGGCCAGCTGTGAATATCCTAAAGGGGTGAATGAATTCCACAAAGGCGGATTCACCATGGAAAATTCGGTTATGGTAAAGCCTCCCCGTGTAAAAGAGTGCAAAGTGCAGATGGAATGTAAAGTGCTTGAAATAAAACCACTGGGAGAAGAAGGCGGAGCGGGAAACCTGGTGATCTGCGAGGTGCTGGTGATGCATGTTAACGAAGCCATACTCAATGAAGAGAAAACCATGATCGACCAGCGCAAACTGCATCACGTGGCCAGGCTGGGTGGGGACTGGTATTGCAGGGTTGACGAAACCAATCTTTTTCACGTGGCGAAACCGAATACGCAACTCGGGGTTGGCATAGATCAGTTGCCTTCCCATATCCGGTACAGTAGTGTGTTAACGGGCAATAACCTGGGGCAACTGGCCAACGTAGAAACCATTCCTGATCCGGAGCCCGGATTCTATGACCCACATCTAAAAAACATCATCCAGTATTTCGCTCCTAATCCGGACGATATGGAAGCGGAACTGCACCGTTATGCCAAAGAGTTGCTTGATGCAGGGAAGGTCAGGGAAGCCTGGCAAGTGCTGCTTTCAGGGCTTTGACACTGTTTAGTTTTTGCAGAATTTGCAAATAACGGTCCCCCAATACCAAACTGCTGCATTTTTTAACACCTGCTCAGGGTTCATGCATCCCTATTTTGATTTTCTCCCAAAAACGAACATGTTCTGACCGGTAATCAATTATTGAACGGGTAGTCCGCGCTCTACTTTGGCAGTAGTGAACTCAAATACTACTGTCATGAAAAAGATCACTGCCTTACTCATCATCACGATCAGCTTCAGTGCCTGCTTCCACAACTATTACAAAGTGAAAAAGAACGACCAATGGAATGAAGACCAGCTGCAGGAATTGCAGAAATCTGAAAAAAAACTGATCGTCCATTTCGTGAATGGGATTAAAGAAATGATCAACCCCGTATTCAAAGAGGAACAGATTACAGGGGTGATTAAAGAATATTCCCTGGTGTCAAATCGCTATATCGAACCTGATACCGCTGTTAAGGCTAACTTTAAATACAAATTCCGTCACCGCAAAGAGCTTTTTTCCGAGATCCATATCTATGTAAACCAGGGATATGCAGGCCAGAAAGAATTCACGATCTCTAAAGAAAATTTTACAGCCAGTTATTTCAATTCACCCAACAGGGGTCTCTCAGTTGCCAGCCATGTATTAGGTGTAGTCATCATCTTAGGTATTCTTGCTGCCGCAGGCGCCATAACAGTTTCGACCATATCGTTCTCTTACGTGTTTGCATTCCCGGCAAACTGCCCCCAGGCATACATTGAAACCACTGCCGGCCAATATCAATTCATCGGAGGACTGTTCACGGGTGCCGTACGGCAGGATCTCCAACGCACAGATATGATCAAACTGTCAGAACTTTCAAACTCTGATACCCTGCGCCTTCAGATCAGAGGAATGAAAGATGAGATACAATTTTTAGATCATGTATCAGTCAAACAAATTGTTCATCCGGAAGGCACTGAGATCGCAGGAAACCAATATGGAGACCTTTTCATCATCAGGTATCTCAAAATGCCAAATGAAGTAAAGGTTGGCAATGCTGTTGATCGGTCAAAATCTGTCTTGTTCCGCGACGGACAGAGTTATGGATTCCATATTACAGACTCCCTGGCCAACAATGGCCAGCTCCAATTAAGGTTTTCCAGAAAAGAGGGCGACAAAAAAGCCGTGTTGGTTGCCTGTATGAAAAACTCGATCTGGAGCGGATATATTAACCACCAAATTGACGCCGCCCAGACAAATCCCCTCACCACCCAGGCCAGTTATCACTCGGCTATGAATTCTGCAGCTATGAAGATCTCCATCCTTACAAAGAACGGCTGGAAACTGGCGGATTATTTTCCTCCTGCGGGCAATACCGCCTCCAGGAACCTGGCCATGGAACTTGATCTCTCAGAAGTGGAAGGGAAAGAAGTATTTGTAAGAATGGAAGCCCCCTACAGATTCTGGGATATTGACCAGGCAGGGCTTTGCTACGAAACAGTACGGCCCTCAGATGTTATTGACCTGAACAACTTAGCCGCCACTAAGAACAAAGTTGACCAGGCAAAGGTAATAAGCTCTGAAGACCACCAATACCTGTCACTGGAATCCAACGACCAACTCAACCTCGAATACATTAAACCCCCGAAAACAAAAGGACCCGGTAACATGATCACCTATATGTTGGTTGCCGGGGGTTACTACCGACAGAGGTCTGGGATAGTCCTGCCACAGGCGGGGCAACCCCTTCGGATGACAGACAACCTGAATCATTATTCTATAGCCAGGTATAAAGAACTGGGCCTCTCCCACTAAGGACGTTTTTGGACAGACAGTTAGAGTTCACGCCCCCTGTTTCCACAGGGGGCTCCTATAAACTTCAAAAAAAACAATATGAAAAATTTAAGAATGATCGCAGTACTTGGGTTTTTAATAGGTATGGCCATGGCATCCGGATGCAGCAAAGATGAGCCTTCGCCGGACGCAATCGAAAACCTGATCAAAATGAAAGTCAATGGCCGGGAAATTACAGGGAGCTATTTCAATACTGAACAGCAAGATCTGCTTATGTATTTCGAAAAAGAAAATATGCAACTGAGCATACACCCAACTACACTTTCAAAAGGAAGCAGGTCTGTCATTGACCCTGGCTCCTCTTTAAAATTCAGTCTGAATTTTCGCAGCACTGATAAAACCTATATAGCTGATACCTCAAGGGGCAATGGTGAGCTTTATATAGAACAATACGAAACGAATTCCACTAACGTAAAATTGACAGATTTTTTTACCGGTGAAAAATACAATGCCAGGAAGGTGACAAAAAAAATGAGCGGAAGCTTCGGATTCACAGCAATTGGGAAAGATCTTGACAGTGTATTCATCGAAAACGGATCTTTCGATGTAACAGAAATTACATACATAAGATGAAGTTGAACTTAACAGCGAACATTTGTCTACATTCACATTAACTCAAGCCTGATGAGAAAGATCCTTTTTTTGGCTTTTCTGTCAATTTCGATCGCAAAGGCGCAGCCATACCTTGACGCGGCACAGATCAGCTACCACAACAGCCCGGGTGGAGAACCTAAAGAATTCCAGCACCTGCGGGCCCAGGTGAATGTTCCCATTGTTTTTAAAGACAGCAGTATATTTCTTTTCAATCCCATTTGGGAAGAAAGATGGATGAAGATTTACGAAACCAGTGACAGGCAGCACTACCGGGGGCTGATCTCCTGGTTCACCTACACCAAACGATTTGGGAAAAAATGGGAGACCATGGCAGCATTCATCCCCAGGTTCAACGGTGAGCCTGAAGTCCAGTTCAAGGAGGGATTCCAGGCTGGCGCGGCCCTGCTTTTCACCTATAAAAAGAGACCGGGTCTTTCGTTCAAATTCGGGGGATATTATAACAGTGAATTCTTCGGTCCTTTTTTCTGGCCCCTTTTTGGCCTCGACTGGAAGATCAACAACAAACAAAGATTATTCGCCATTCTCCCCGCTTATGCCACCTACGAATACCGGATCAATAAAATACTTTCCTGGGGTGCCAACTTCAGAACCTTTACCAATTCATATAAAGTATACAACCCCCCTCAATCATCTATAAAACTTGATTATACCAGGTTCAATGACAACCAGCTCGGTGCCTATATGGATCTCTATCTCACACCAAAAATTGTTGCCAGTGCAGAAGGAGGGTACAGTATCATGCGCAAAATAGAAACAGGCCAAACCAAAGATTCAGAACCGCTCATCCTTTCAAAACATGATGGTGCATATTTTCGGCTAGCCGTTCAATACAGGTTAAGATTTGATTAACATCTGAAAGCTTGATTTCGGTTATTTTTATGGTAACCCAAACTCATGCAATGATGAAAGTTTTACTACTGTCCGTTTTGATTTCCCTGTTATTCACCCCCTATGTTTTTTCGCAGGTGATCGATGATCCTTTGACCATGAATATGAGCAGGGTGGAAATGGGCAATTTCTACCTCGACAAAGCCAGGAAGCAAAAACGGACGGCCTGGATACTGGTAGGCGCCAGTGTGGCATCGCTATTTGCAGCTGTTGCCGTAATGGAAAACAACCTGGATAATGAAGAAGCTGGCATTGGCTTGTTACTGGTTTCCACCGGCACCATGATCGCGAGTTGGCCCACTTTCGCAAGAGGTGCAAAAAGTATGGGAATGGCAGAAATGTTACTTACTGAACCGGGGCAGAACCCTGACAAGAATTATATCAACACACTGGCCACAAAATATCAGAATAGGGCGAGGACGAATACAATTATTGCATGGTCCATGCTGGCAGCAGGACTGATCACAGTTTATACCAGTGCATGGACAGAAAGTTCCGGTGCGGTGCCGCTGATCGGATCCCTGGCTATATACGGATCTATTCCTGTATTTGCTGCTGCTGCAAAAAACAAGGGTCGGGTATCCGTACTTGTCAGAAACCAGTCCATACCGGTAAGTCATATGTCCGGATCTTCAATGTACCGATCAATTGGCGTTGCCATACCGATCATCAGGTAAACCAGATCAGAATGATGAGAAAGGGATGATTATCATCCCCTTTTTAATGCCCTGACAAATCTTCTTCCGCAGATTACAAGGCTTGCTCCCCATTTCCACGCCTATCCAAGTAAAAATCGCGTCAGGCAGGCAATTATGACTTGCTAATTATCAGAACCTGCAGATATAATTAAATCCCTCCCGATTTTCAATTATTGACAGGCTTGACGCCACGCTAGCTTTAACTCATAAACAAACATTTATGAGAAAGCTCATCATCCTGGCGGCCCTAATTATTTCCTCTGCAAGGGTTTGCGCTCAACAACCACTGAAGGATTCACTTAAAAACCTTAGCCCAGCTGAACTTGGCAATTATCATCTTCAGAAAAGCAAAGAAAACAGAACCGGAGCGATAGTTTTAGCCGGATTGGGTCTTGGCACCATGATCATCGGTGGAACCATTATCAATAATTCCGGCACTACCATTTTTGACGATAAGTTCGATGAAGAACTGAACGCCCTGATGACCGTAACAGTGGTTGGCAGCGCCCTTGTTATCTGCAGCATTCCCCTGGCCATCTCTTCATTTTCGCATAAGCAGAAGGCAAATGATCTTCTGGGCAATACAAAAAAGAAAAAAACACTGAGCCTGAACCTAAAATCTTCAAAGATCCCCAATGGCTATGCACAGCATTCAATACCCCTTAAATCGATCGGCCTCAATTTCAATTTCTAGTTATCAGCAGAATAGTATTTCATCAACCAAAAATAAAATCACCATGAACAAGCACACACTGACATTTTCACTTGCAGTTCTAATGATCTCCTCGGTCTCTTACGCACAGAAATCAAAATGGGGCCTGCAGGCTGGCGCTACTTACGCCAACTTGACTATAGCTTCAGATGGAGAATCGGAATCTGGCGACTACAAACCAGGCTTTACGGTTGGCGCCATGCTCGACAAACAGATCGGCAAAACAATCTTTTTCCAACCTGCCCTGAATTTCGTTCAAAAAGGCTATAAGGACGACCGGGACGGTGATTCTTTTAAAGTCTCATTCAATTACCTGGAACTACCATTGAATTTCGTTTACAGATCCAAAAAAGAATCAGGATTTTTCATTGGAGGTGGGCCATCTATTGGTTGCGGCCTGGGAGGCAACACGAATATAAATGGAGAAAAGGAAAATATCGACTTCGGAGGAGATGATAACCCTGATCTTTTTGAAGTGGAAGCCAATCTCCTGACAGGTTACATGTTCCCTAAAAAACTCCAGGTTTCATTCAATTTCAACTTCGGGATCACAAGCCTGATGGATTCAAAAGAAGTAAGAGCGAAGAACAACTATTTCGGGCTTCGCCTAGGATATTACTTTAATTGAAAAAATTACCGGGGATCCATTTTTATGGGTCCCTTGTTCCTTATTTGATCTTTCTAACTGCAAACTCATGCGGATCCTGACTATCATCATTATCTTAACTTTCTGTTCAACAGCTGGCAAATCGCAATTCAAAGACAGTGCCGACCTGCTGATCAGAAAAATTGCGGATAGCGCTTTTGCTTCGCTTAAAAAAGAACAGAGTATAACGGACCTTCCGTCTTATGGTAAATACTATATAGCCAAGATCGGATTGATGAATGGCGATATAAAAAGGATGACTTTTTATGGTGCAGACAGCACTAAGATCTTCGTATTCACAGACACCACTGATAAGATCCTGGATTCAATTTACGTTTCAGATATCAGGTTTATCAGTTTCCGGGAAAAAGGCAGAACCGGGAAGGTGATCGGTGGGGCAGCAGGCGCGGGATTATTGATAGGAGGATTCGCTGGCTATGTCAGCGCTCCCTGTGACGATTGCGAAGAGGGTGACCTGAGTTTCCCCGGGCTGGTAAGGGGAGCAGGATGGGGGCTCGCAGCTGGTGTGATAAGCGGCACTGCAGGCGCCATTGTGGCGATATTCAATAACGGCCGATTTAATATCAATGGGGACCCTAAAAAATTCAAAAAAAATTACGCCAGGATCCAGAAATATGCCATTTATTGGAACTGAATTTTCGAAGGTCCCTGTTTTGCGGGAAATATTTATCAGAACAAAACAATCCTCATTTCCCAGCCATCTCCAAAGCCCCGCTCCAGTTAGCG
Source organism: Sphingobacteriales bacterium (assembly GCA_024640385.1). Taxonomy (GTDB): domain Bacteria; phylum Bacteroidota; class Bacteroidia; order Chitinophagales; family Chitinophagaceae; genus Pollutibacter. Next base: position 5,536 of record JAHEFC010000078.1, on the reverse strand, counting down.
GGGATTCCCTGGGCGATATATTTTTTTGCATGCTCAAGAAAATACATCGTGGTCTGATCGTAAGGGTCAACTTCAATGATGGATTGAAAACTGTTAACGGCCTCCGCAAAATTACCTTCAAGGTACAATTGCAATCCCTGTTTGAAAACAGGCAACGAGAGCATCCTGCTCTTTACAAATTCATATTCATAGCCTGAGAAACATTCGTGGATACCCAGGGCTTTATGCTTACCCTTCAGCTGAACTTTTCCCAGATACCTGAGATGATAGTCATCTTTGCCTTCAATCCTTGACATGGTATTCTCACTCAACAGGATGGATGTTCTGAAGTATTTGGTCAGGCCTTCAATACGGGCGGCAGTATTCACCGTATCGGAAATAGTAGCAGCATCCAGCCTGTGCTCATCGCCGGTGATGCCCATGATAAGGGGACCCGTATGCATACCAATCCCTATCCTGATCACAGGAAGGCCCTTACCCTGGCGCTGATGATTGTATTCCTGTAAACTCTGCTGCATACTGATGGCCGCAAGTAATGCATCTTTGGGATCATCCGGAAATATGGCCATGATGGAATCACCCAAATATTGATTGATAAATCCGTTATGTGACGTGATAATGGGACCCATTCTTCCATTGAAAGAAGAAACAAACAGAAAGTTCTCTTCCGGAGACATGCCCTCTGAAAGCGTAGTAAAATCCCTGATATCCGTGAACAATACGGTCACTTCTTTCTCGATCTGGTCTCCCAACCGGATGTCTGTGATCACTTCCTTACCCAGCGATCTGATGAAAGCACTGGGAACAAATTTCATGGTCACCTCATGGATCTTCAATATCGCTTCCTCCCGCTCTTTGACTTCCCGGATATTCCTTTCATACAAAAGTGCATTTTCGATGGCGGTGGAAGATTGCAGGGCCAGTGTAACAAGAAGTTTCAGATTCAAAGCTGTATACTTATCGGGATCTTTGGATACCAGGATGATAGCGCCCATGATACGGTGCTTTACTTTCAAGGCCGCATAGATCAGTGAATGGACATCTTCTCGCACCACCCCGGCTTCAATGAGCTGATCGGGATTATTGATGATCTCTGAAGTTCCGCTTAACCCCGTTTTCAATAAGAGTTTGGCATTCCCCATCAAATTCTCTGTATTGAATAATTCATCCCCGCTAAAAGCAGGTACAAGCAGCTTCTCCGCCTTCTCATCCCAAAGCACCACCACCCCGCTATCAGATGGAATTGAATGGCAGGCCTGTTCAAGTGCGAACTGCGCGATCACTTCCGGATCTATCGACTGAGCAAGTTTCTCCGAAAAATCAAAGATCACGTTCAACTCCTGGTAGGTGGTCAGCACCTCACTGCCCAATTTCTTCTTCTCCGATTCTTTCTGTATAAGGAGTGAAAGCATTTCTGCGATCAGGGATGCATTGGTTCCGCCTGTTACCCAGCCGATCACCTGTTCATCACATTTGACAGGGATCCTGGACGGCAACGCAGGATCCGGATTACCGTAAATAACATTTCCTTCGTTATCTTCTATAAGAAGTCCGGCTCCTGTTTCTAAAATGAATTTTTTTACAAACGAAGCGGTTTCGTTCTTCTTTCCAAAAAGGGATTTAAGCTTGGGCAGGAACATACTCATTGGTCAACTTAAGATTAATCGATTTCTAAAACTTCCTTGGCCTTATTCAGCAATACTTCCGGGTCAAAAGGCTTGGTCATATATACATCTGCGCCCACCTCGGCGCCCTTCAACCTGTCCAGTTCCTGGCCTTTTGCTGTCAACAGGATGATGAACACTTTCTGTCCTATTTCATGCTTTACTTTTCTGCATACGTCCATGCCGTTCATTTTTGGCATCATCACATCCAGAAACACCAGGTCGGGCTGTTCAGCCTGGATCATCTCGAGCGCTTTTTCACCGTTATCCGCCGTGAAAAATTCAACACCTTCGTCTTCCAGTTCTTCCAGGGTTTGCTCAATCAGCATGCGGATATGGGCCTCATCATCCACTATCAGAATTTTCTTCGACATTTCTTATTAATTGGGTTGATTAATTATGTTATTGATAGATCAGGAATAATACATTTTCCAATCCTTTTTCAAAACGCAGGCTTTGAACGATCTGCTGTTTACCGGACAGTAATGAATTCAAAATGATAATGTCCGGCTTATTGGCTATTGCCTTTTCAACCAGTTCCCTGCCATCCGATTCAACAACCTGGTAACCTTTGGCTTCCAGTACATCGGTCAAAGTCCTTACAGTCACATTATCCTCATCCACCACCATTACTTTCTTCCTGGATTTGCCTTGCATCAGAAGACTGTCCACATCGGAAAATAGCTGTGATGTATCGATCGGCTTTGTTAGATACCGGTCAACACCAACACGCAAACCTCTCGCCTTATCCTGTACAATAGACAATACGATGATCGGGATCTCCATGGTCTGCGGATCATTTTTGAGGATGGCCGCCACATCAAAGCCGTTCATTTCCGGCATCATGATGTCAAGGATCACAAGGTCAGGACGATGATCCCTGATCATGTCAAGTGCTTCTTTCCCGTTAGTTGCCTCTTTGACATAGTATCCTGCTTCAGTAAGCTCCTGCCTCAGCAGCGACCGGATAGAATCGTCATCGTCAACCACAAGAATGGTGGAATGTTTTGCTTTGATCGTAAGTTCAGACTGCTGCATTTGCTCCTTTAGCTGGCGAACCAGGTCGTTCAAATGCATCGGCCTGATGGGTTCGGTAACCAGTACAGGAATGGCGAATGAGAAAGTACTACCCTTGCCGATCTCACTATCCAGCCAGATCCTGCCTCCGTGATGCTCAACGATCTCTTTACAGATCGGAAGGCCGAGCCCAGTACCCTTTGGCTTGTCGGTCAACGTATCTCCCACCTGTTTGAACTGTTCAAACACCGCAGCATGATCTTTCTCTGCTATCCCTATACCGGTATCTGTAATACTGGTGACCACTTCGCCATTTTGTGCATTGTGGTAGATACGGCACGATACAGTTCCTGCATCAGTGAACTTGACCGCATTGGAGAGCAGATTGACCACCACCTGTATCAGTTTGTCACGGTCGCCGGTGATCTCAGGAAGATTTTCTTCAACTTTCAAATCCAGGACCAGGCTTTTCTGGTCAAACAAAGCAGAAGTTGCAGCAATAGCCCGTTCAACAACCTCGGTCATGGAAGTTTTGTCCATATGCCATTCCATCTTTCCAGCTTCTATTTTGGCCAGGTCAAGCACATCGTTGATCAGGTGGGTCAGCCTCTGGCCCTCAGAAACCACAACATTCAGGTTCTCGGAAACCTGATCTATTGTTTTCGCGATCTTGGGGTCCGATTTATCTGTCAACGGGAAGATCTTCTCTTCCAGTCTTTTCTTGATGATCTTGGCAAAGCCTAGTACAGAAGTTAATGGTGTTCTCAATTCATGGCTCACTGTAGACAGGAATGCGCTCTTGGCATCATTGGCCTGTTCAGCGGTTTTACGTGCTGCATCAGCTTCCTGCTGTGCATGCCTGACATCCTCAAACAGCTGGGCTTTCTTAATGGCAACCCCAACATTAGCCGCTATTGTAGTGAGAAGCCTTTGATCTTTTTCATCGAAACGGTTTTCCTTTTCGGTACTTTGAACACTAAGAACACCGATGAATTCATCTCCCACGGGAATGGGTACACCCAGATAAGAAGCTGCAGGAAGCCCTATGCGTGAAACGCCCAATGCTTCTGTAGCCACATCCACTTCTTTATTCATAAGAAGCGGTTTACCTGTAAGAAGTATCTTGGATGTAAGCCCTTCTCCCAGTTTCATTGGCTGCAGATCGTCGCCAAACTGGTAAGGGAAATTGATGATCCTGGTTTTCTTATCCAGCAATGCCAGGTAAACAATATTTGCATTGAACAGCTGCTTCATCTGTTCGCCCACCAGCTGTATCAGTTGCTCAAGTTCTATCTGTGCAGCTAATGCCTGGCTGATGTTGTTAACAGTCGAGATCTCGGCCATACGCTGGGCGATCTCATGCTCACTTTCATTCAGTTTGCGGTATGCACTAGCATTATCAAGTGCAATACTTGTATAAGTTGCCAAATTCTGCAACAGGTTAAGATGATAAGGGGTATATGCATTTTTCCTGAAACTTTGAACACTGATGATACCCAGCACACTGTCTTTCGCGATCAGTGGGAGGTAGATCAATGATACAGGAGCTTCCGCCATTGACCCGTCTTCCAGCTTCAAATTCTGATGTTCGTAAGAAGGGATATAGGTTTTAGACTCAGTTGCCACATCGTTGATGAACACGGGCTTCCTGTTATCAATACACCAAACAGGGAACTGGTTTTTATCCACGGTGCTGCGCTTGTAGGGCTCATATCGTTTCCCTTTTTCAATGGCAAATTTATAATCCAGCTCGTTTTGCTCCTTGTTATAGATCCCGATCCCGAATATGGAAGCGTCTGCCAGCTGATTGATGTGCTCGTAGAGATTATAAAAAATGGTTTCAAAATCAAGGGAAGATGTGATCTTTTTACCTATATCACTGAGCAATTCAACGTTCTTCTTACCCATCTCCGTTTCTGCCAGCAGTAATTTGGTTTCTTCAAAAAGTTTAGCATTCTGCAGAGCCACGCTCATACTATTGGCAAGTGTGGTCAGAAGGGATACGTCTGAATCACTGAATGCATTTTCCTTATCCGTATCCTGCAAGCTGATCACGCCCGTTACTTTGTCTCCTGCGATCATTGGTACAAATACGGCGGATTTAAGGGGCTCACCAATAACCACCACATTATTGTACTGCCTTGAAAGCTCGTCAGCATTGTCTTTGATATGAAGGGTCTGCCGGGTTTCCACCACATGCTTCCTGAATCCGTTTATGGGCCGCTGTTCAATCAGGGACCTATCTCCTTTTTCAAATGAGTATTTGTCGTGGATCATACCGGTCTTCTCATCATAAGCTGCGATATCGATCACTTTGGCATTGAAGATCTCCCGGATCTTTTCCCCCACCAGGTCGTATATGGCCTGGATATTCAATTCCCGCACCAGCCCTTCCTGAACGCTGTTGATCACGGCCAGTTCTTCCACACGATGACTAAGCTCTTTGGTTCTTTGCTGTACAGTGCGCTCAAGTTCTTTCTGCTTCGCTTTCAGCTGTTTTGTCCGGTTGCGTACCAGGGCATAGATGATCCCTCCTGCCAGAAGAATATACAGAAGATAAGCCCACCAGGTTCTGTACCAGGGCGGCGTGATATAAAAAGTATACTGGGCCTCCTCACTTAATTGCTCATAAATATTCTTGGCCCTTACATGAAATGTGTACTTACCTTCTGAAAGATTTGTATACTCTTTGTAATAATTCTTATCCAGATCGCTCCAGCCTTCATCGAATCCCTCCAGCCATGTCTGATACCTGGTTTTGTCTTCCTGATCAAAAAACGGAGCCGCATATTCAAATCGCAGAACATTATTATTATGAGCTAATTCTCTTCTTTTGTCACTGGCAGATACGGGAT
>JAHEFC010000077.1 GCA_024640385.1 Sphingobacteriales bacterium | reverse complement strand
CAACGCTTTCCTGAAGACCCTGGAAGAACCCCCTCCCTATGCTATTTTCATTCTCGCCACCACCGAGAAACACAAAATCTTACCCACTATACTGTCCCGCTGCCAGATCTTTGATTTCAAAAGGATCACTACACAGGATACGGTAGACCATCTCCAGGAGATCTGTGAGAAAGAAGAAATAAAAGCGGAGAAAGCCGCCCTGCACGTGATCGCCCAGAAAAGCGAAGGGTGCATGCGCGATGCACTGAGCATCCTGGATAAGATCGCCAGTTTCACCAACCACGAACTGAATTACCAGAATACCCTGGAGCATCTGAATATTCTTGACGAAGATTATTATTTCAGGCTTTTAGAACATATGCAACAGCAAAAACTGGCCGACGCCATGTTGCTGTTTGAAGACATCAACCGCAAGGGTTTTGAGGGCGAGATGGTTTTGAACGGGTTTTCCGAGTTCCTCAGGAACCTGCTGGTGAGCAGGGATGCAAAAACCGCTGAACTACTGGAAGCGATCGACAGCTTCCGTGAAAAATATATCGCCGCTGCGAAGAAACTGTCTTTATCCTGGCTGGTATCTGCCCTGCAGATCCTGAACGAAGCCGAGATGAGCTATAAACAAGCCCGAAACAAAAGGCTGCATGTGGAACTGGCACTCATCAAACTGACCTACCTCCACCAGGCCATAGAAATGGCGGAAGACGGTTCCTCTAAAAAAAAAGTTGATGGCGTAAAACCGGTAGCATTCCGGGCCATTCCCATTATTGAAGTAAAACAGGCCAAGCCGGCAGAGAAAAAACCAGCCAACCTGCCCGGACCAACCCTGGTGATCGAAGAACAGGATGATGTGCCGGCCGCTCCCCCGCCAGTACCCCGACCAAAACCTCCTGCTGAAAAAGAGGAAGCCCCCCGCACCAATATGACCCTGGCCAAGCTCCGGAACATGGTGGCCAATAAACAGCACCAGGTGGTGGAGCAAATGATGCTGAATGAAGAGCTATTGCACCAGGCCTGGGGCCAATACGTGGAAAAACTCACCGAGCAGAAAAATCCTTCTGCCGCTACCAATTTCAGGCTGGCCATTTTAAGGGTGGTTGACGGAGATACTTTTGACATCATTACAGAGAGCGTGATCCAGCAGAAATTCATAGAGGCCGAAAGAGGCGGACTGATCGAATTCATGCAGGATTTTTTTAAAAACCGGCGGCTCAAGTACAACCTGATCCTGGAAGAAAGGCCGGACAACGAGCCTCCCCGGGAAAAACCCCTGAGTTCCCGGGAACAATACCTGAAACTGATCGAATTATACCCCATGGTGAAGGAGCTGAGGGATAGGTTGGGGCTGGATTTGGATTATTAGGATAATTCCGGATTGCGGATTCCGGATTGCGAATTGGTCATTAATCCGGAATTCGGAATCCGGAATCCGGAATTTGACTTATTTTCGACCTCCAAATTAAAAAGGCCTTTTTATGGCAGAAGTGATCAGAATGCCTCTTTTGAGCGATACCATGACGGAAGGAAAAATCGTCAAGTGGAACAAAAAAGTGGGCGATAAAGTAAAAAGTGATGATGTTTTAGCCGATGTGGAAACAGATAAAGCCACTATGGAAGTAGTGGGTTATGCCGATGGCACCCTGCTCTACCTGGGTGTTCCTGAAGGTGAGGCGGCAAAAGTGAATGATATCATTGCTATTGTTGGTAAGGAAGGGGAAGATGTACAATCCCTGCTCGATAAACCAGCTGCCGGCGGATCTGTTGCAGCGCCGGCGCCTGCTGCTGCTCCAGCCCCAGCCGTTGCATCTGCTCCTTCTGTCACTCCTGAACAATTGGGCGTTACTGTGATCAGGATGCCGCTGTTAAGTGATACCATGACTGAGGGAAAGATTGTGAAATGGAATAAGAATATTGGAGATAAAGTAAAAAGTGATGATGCCATTGCCGATGTAGAAACTGACAAAGCCACTATGGAAGTTGTGGGTTATGTAGAAGGCACATTATTATACACTGGCGTGAAAGAAGGCGAAGCCGCCAAAGTAAACGATATCATTGCCATGGTGGGTAAGGAAGGTACAGATGTATCTGCATTGCTGGCCTCATTGAACAGTCCACAACCCGCTGCTGCACCAACTGCAGCCGCTGCCCCTGGAGCAAGCCAGGCTTCAGCCTCGGTTGAAGTGGCCGCCGACGCGCATGGTAGCAATGGCCGTCTAAAAATATCCCCGCTTGCTAAAAGACTAGCCGAAGAAAAAGGCATCGACGTGAAAAAACTGGCTGGTTCGGGTGATGGAGGAAGGATCGTGAAAAAAGATGTGGACAGTTATGTTCCATCCGCCGCTCCATCTGCACCGGCAGCTGCTGCATCAGCACCTGCTGCACCTGCAGCCAAAGTAGCTGCATTTGCACCTACAGGCCAGGAAGGATATACAGATACACAGCTCACCTCCATGCGCAAAACCATTGCGCGCAGGCTCGGTGAAAGCATGTTCACGGCGCCGCATTTCTATCTGACGATGGAGATCAATATGGACAATGCGATGGCAGCGCGTACGCAAATGAATGAGATCAGTCCTGTTAAGATCTCTTTCCAGGACATGACCATCAAAGCCGCAGCCATGGCCCTGCGCCAGCATCCTGCGGTGAACAGCAGCTGGATGGGCGATTTCATCAGAACTTACCAACACATTCATATCGGATCAGCGATCGCACTTCCTGAAGGCCTGATCGTTCCCGTGATCCGTCATGCTGATCAGAAATCATTATCACAGATCGCTGCTGATGCTAAGGAACTTTATGCAAAAGCAAGAGATAAAAAAATACAGCCAACCGAATTCACCGGCAACACATTCACCATTTCAAATCTTGGGATGATGGATATCGATGAATTCACCGCTATCATCAATCCGCCCGACAGTTGCATCCTTGCAGTTGGTCGTATTAAAGAAACCGTGGTGAAGAAAGGTGAAGGATTTGGTGTTACCAACATCATGAAAGTGACACTGAGCTGCGATCACCGCAGTGTTGATGGTGCAGTTGGTGCGGCCTTCCTACAGACTTTCAAGAAGTATATGGAGAACCCGGTGACGATGCTGGTTTGAGTGTAACTCTCTATCGCAGGTGGCAAGTTACAGATTACAGGTTGCAGGTTACAGGTTGCAGGTTACAGGTTGCAGAAAAACAATTAAGGTTGCATGTGATGCAACCTTTTCCTTTTCAATTTTACTTCCATTTTTGAACGAAATAATAAGGGGGAGAAGTTTTAGCCCTCAGCTAAGGTCTATACAAATGATCCGATCATTTTCTTTTACAATTCTCATGTTTTTACTCCTCAGCACGAGCGTAAATGCCCAGATCATTAACGTGGAAAATTCAAGGATCCACACGGATACCGTGGGCTGGGCAGGAGAATTAGGTGCAGGCGTATCTTTCACGAAGAACACCCAGGAAGTTTTCCTGGCACAGATGAATGCCCACCTGCAGTACAAAACTCAAAAAGACCTTTTCCTCATCCTGGGAAACTATGGCTTTTTATCCGGGGATGCCGTCAAGCTGATCAACAATTCGTTCCTTCATCTTCGTTATAATCGAAAGATAAACGAGCTATTAAGGATCGAAGCATTCTCCCAGATACTGCAGAATCCCGTTACCTTAATTGATTATCGTATCCTCACCGGGGCAGGACCAAGATTCAAGTTATCCGGAAGCAAGAAACTAAAGCTGTACGCTGCCACCCTGGTGATGCATGAATATGAGCGGGAACTGGACAGTATTAAAACGATCCATAACGATATCAGGAGCAGCAGTTATGCATCCTTCTCACTCCTGTTCAACAGCCAGACCGAGCTAGTGAATACCATATTCTACCAACCCCTGTTCACCAGCATCACCGATTACCGGATACTTGATCAGATGAAGTTCAGTGTAAAAACAGGAAAAAAGTTCGCAATAACACTGAACTTGAACTATCTCTATGACAATGCTCCCGTAGCAGGCGTACCGAGGATCAATTATACGTTCAGCACAGGGTTGGATTACAAATTCTGACAGGATCTTCTTATTTTAAATCCCAATATAACAAACATGCATAGGACCAAAATCGCCTACTGGATCTTCACCATACTTTTTTCCGCTGCTATGATCTTTTCCAGTTATGGCGGCCTTAAGCCCGAGCCGCAGGCTTTGCAATTGCTGCATGATCAGATGGGCTACCCGGTGTATTTTATTCAGTTCATCAGTGTGGCTAAGATCATTGGATCCATTGCCATATTAATACCTGGTCTGAAAACGATCAAAGAATGGGCCTACGCCGGTTTGTTCTTCGATCTGATCGGCGCTACCTACTCGATCTATTCCATCTCAGAGAAGTTTGATCCCGGTAGTCTCGGCATGTTAGTGTTTATTGCGCTGGGCGCGCTCTCCTATTATTTCTGGAAGAAAACATCCGGTAATTAGATCCCTTTCAGCAACTGGACCAAACGTGCGAAACCCTCATTCCTTGCCTTCGCATTTTCTGCTGAAGCCGTAGGCTCCTGGCCCGCACGCATGAAGCCATGCCCTGCCCCATCATATACAACTGGCTCGTATTTTTTACCAGCCACCTTCATCAGTGAATCAGATTTAGGAATGGTGGCATTCACCCGCGCATCGTTTCCGCCATAAAAACCATAGACCGGTGCCTTCACTTGTTTGATGGCAGATATTTCCTCAGGACCCGTACCATAGAATACAAAGGCAGCCTTTATGTTCTCATTGGTAGTAGCCATTTTAAAACACTGACCACCACCCCAGCAATAACCCGCTACTGCCACTTTCCCATTGGCAGCAGGCAATTTGGATACATAGGCTGTTACCGCATCCAGGTCTTTTCTCACCTGTGCAGTATCCAGTTTATAGATCGCATCACGGGCGGCATCACCCGTAGGAAAATCTGAAGTATTGCCTCCGTTGGGCGCCATGCCAGATAACAGATCCGGTGCAATGGCGATGAACCCTTCGCCTGCGATCTGGTCGGCCATAGCCCGGGCCCAATCATTCAAACCCCTGTTCTCATGGATCACGATCACTGATGTGGCCTTGGCTGACACCTCGGGAAATACTACAAAAGCCCGCACCTTTCGTCCCCCATATTCCACGTTAACCCATTCCTGGTGGCGGGGTGATGCTTCGAGCTGTTTGAGTGCAAAATCCTGGGCTCCTGCAAATGAGGCAGCGAGCAGTAATACTATTGTATAAACGGTTCTCATGTTTCTGTAATATGCTCTAATTTAAAGAGCTTTTTTACTTTTTAATTCTAAATTTTTAATTCATGAATGTTCACGCCATCAACTGGTTCGAGATCCCTGTTTCAGATTTTGAACGCGCCAAAAAATTCTACGAAACCATCTTCGATTTTCAGATGCCTGAATCAACCATGGGACCGGCTAAGATGGGTTTTCTATTATATGATTTTCAGAACGGAGGCCGGGGCGGTGCAATAGTTCATAACCCGGCATTCTACACGCCATCCGCAAATGGCAGCCTGATCTATCTGAATTGCGAACCGGATCTGCAGGTTAACCTGGACCGCGTAGAAAAAGCAGGAGGAAAAATAATAGAACCTAAAACTGATATCGGGAATAACCTGGGATTCTGGGCCCTGATCCTGGATTCAGAAGGCAATCGTGTGGCTTTTCACTCGATGAAATGATCAGCGTGCTGAATTGAACTCATATTCTTCCGAAACATCCCCATTGGGTTTGTACCGGGTATATGAAATGAGTTTACCCTCTTTATTGTATTTTCTCCATTCTCCGGATCTATAGCCATGATGGTAAGAGCCGCGATATTTTTCGCCGGTCAACGTCATTTCTTCCCATACGCCTTCGCGGAGTCCGTTGATGTATACACCTTCTTCTTTCAATTTACCGCCGGGATAGAAACTGGCAAATTCCCCGTGCAATAACATTTCAGGAAATGGTGGAACATAACCACTGTTGGAAGTGGTGTTGCTGGTCACTTTCTTTTCGATAGAATGTATATCGTAAGACTTGGCATGTATCAACTGGGTTCGTAAACTCACCCTGGGCTTCGAGGTGGGCTGATCAAAAAGATGATCGGCCTGGTAATATTTCACTGCTTCCGATATTGGCTTCTGGGATATAGCAAACATTTTCATTTTGGGCTGCCGCATCAATTCATCTTTCAATGCACTCAGCTTTGAAGAACTTAAATGCCAGGTATAACGCAGTGTTCCATCCGGGTACCAACCTTTCCATTCTCCATCGGGAATGTTGCCAGCAAAACGACCCGAATCACATACCATTCCGGAAGGATACCAGGAACGCCATTCACCTGTGAGTTTATTTTTTTTCTGAACGAGAAAGAATTTCTTATTACCATTTTCGTGATAAGCCGTATAAGTCCCGTGCTCGAAATTCTTTTTTCGATAAGAATCCGGCTCCGGCGCATGTTTCACTGGATCAATGGCAAATAGCGTGATCAACACGGGCAACAGGAATAACTTATTCATGGCTTACGAATCGCTACTTAAAAATAACGCATTACAAATCTAAATAGTTTATAAAATTCATGATATGACTTGAATCACAGTAAAAGATAATCCATGCAAGTATTCATATATTTGATAAAACTGTTTGGAATGAAAATCAGCCTTACCGCCATTTTAGGAATCATGATCCTTACCACCTTCGGCGGAATCACCGGCGCCAGTGCGCAAGACCCTATAGAGTCGTGGACAAACCCCACATATAAAAAAAAGAAATATAAAAAAGTAATGGTGATCGCGCCGTTTTCACCACCTACCTACAGAAAAAGATTTGAAAAATACCTGGTAGATGGCTTAAAAGACCGGGGAATCAAAGCATTTTCTTCAACTGATATCATAACTAATGAGGAGCTTATTGATACGGCTTTGTTACTTCAAAAGATCCTGGACAGCAAAGCAGACGGCGTGGTAGTACTCAATTATCTGGCCGGAGCATCTAAAACAACTGAGCAACTGGATTTCACTGGTCCGGTTTATATCTACGGATGGGCCTTTGCCAACTTTGACCTGGAAACCCGAACGGTGAAAGCCGGACTGGTCCAGCTCGACTTTTATACGCCTCCTACCAGGGGCACACAGTACAGGTCAGGAGTGATATTAAACATGACGAACAACAGCGATACCATATTGGAAGAATTTAAGATCAAGGCTACCAAGAAACTGACCGGGGACAAGATCCTGTAAATCCTGAGCATGTTAGTTCAGCGTTCCACTTTGCAGCTTCTCAGGTTTCATTTCTCATTCTTCCTGCTACCAGTATTCCTGTTTGCCTGTTCTGTAATTCCTGCATTGGATTACGGAAGAAGCATCCTAGTGTTCTTCATCCTTCATTTACTGGTTTATCCGGCAAGTAATGGGTACAACTCCTACATGGACAGGGATACAAGCCCGATTGGGGGACTAAAAAAACCCTTGCAGCCAACCGAAGAATTATTCAGGGTAACCCTCTTGATGGATGTGCTTGCGGTGTTGCTTTCTCTGTTGATCAGCATATTTTTCGCAGTTGGGATTTTGATCTATATACTGGTATCCAGGGCCTATAGTTACCGGGGGATCAGGTTGAAAAAATATCCGATCATCGGATACCTGACTGTGATGATCTTTCAGGGTAGTTTCACTTTCATAATCTGTTATCACGGCTGTGATAAAAACCTCACTACTTCAATACCCTTTCTCCCTGCAATCATCAGCAGCCTGCTGATCGGTGGTTTCTACCCACTAACACAGATATACCAGCACGAGGATGATCTTAAAGACGGCGTGAAAACGATCAGTTACATACTTGGCTACAAGGGCAGTTTTATTTTATGTGGAATGTTGTACACGTTAGCCGTTTCATTGCTTTATTTATATTTCAGCACAACCGGTGAAACAGAAAAGTTTTTTGTTTTCATTTTACTGATGTCTCCCGTACTTTTCTATTTCCTCAAATGGAGCAATGCCGTATGGCATGATATTTCTGCCGCCAACTTTAACAATACCATGAAAATGAATGTTATAGCTTCATCATGTACAAACCTTGCATTTATTGCATTATTAATATGGCGATTCATTGAGTAAGATCATTTCCATCGGAACAGCTTTGCCCCAGCATCGGCACGATCAGGAGACCATCCTCCAGTTCATGCAACAGTTATATGGAATGGATGATATAGAAAAAAGAAAACTTCGTTTCCTTTATCGCCATAGTGGTATCGCCACACGATATTCTTGCATCTCTGACTATAGCAGGCCCATGCAGGACTGGAAGTTCTACCCCCAATCAGAAAATATCGAACCATTTCCTTCACTGGAACAAAGAATGGACTGGTACCAGAAGTTTGCGCCTCCACTTTCTGTTCACGCCATCCGCAAATGCCTTGACCACAAGATCAGTGAAGAAGAGATCACGCATTTTATCACAGTGAGTTGCACGGGTATGAGTGCACCAGGTCTTGACCTCCAGGTGATGGAACTGATGGACTTGCGCAATGATATTTTCCGCACTTCTGTAAATTTCATGGGATGTTATGCGGCGCTGCATGCGTTGAAAATGGCGGACATGATCTGCAGATCCACACCGGATGCCAAAGTGCTGATCGTCTGCACCGAACTCTGTACACTACATCTGCAAAAAGAAGTGACCCAGGACAACCTGGCTTCAGGACTTTTGTTTGCCGATGGTTCTGCGGCCGTTGTAGTTACAGGTGATGAACATCCAACCAAAGGCATCAAATTAAAAAGCTTCTATTCTGAAGTGGTCACCAAGGGTAAAAAGGATATGTCGTGGGAACTTTCTTCCACCGGATTTCAGATGACCCTGAGCGGATATGTTCCGGACCTGATAGAAGAAGACATAGAAGCATTGGTAGAAAAAGCACTATCCAGCCAGGGCCTTGCCATTAAGGATGTTACTCAATGGTGCATTCATCCAGGGGGCAAAAAGATCCTGGAAGCCATTCAGAAAAGTCTTGCTATAGGAAAAGAAGAACTTAAGAACAGTTATCATGTGCTGGAACAATACGGGAACATGTCATCCGCATCCATTCTTTTTGTGTTGAAAGAAATGATGCATAATTTGATGCAGCAGGATGGCCAGAAGGTCTTCGGTGTGGCTTTCGGGCCGGGGCTGACGATGGAGACATTTATTGCAGAAAGCTGAGAATAAATTCCGGATTCCGAATTACGTATTCCGTATTACATAATATATTCAATAAGGAACCCTAATCCGGAATTCGCAATCCGGAATCCGGAATCCGGTATATTTCATGAACCGCAGTTATACCAAAGAGCTTTTAGATGAAGATGATATTCCGTTCGAGCATATCAAAAAAAATATGCAGGAACTGGAAACCATTAATACATTGCTGGGTGGGCACAGGATCACGATCAAAGGTTTGAAAGAATTGATTGGCAACAGAAAGCAAATTCATATCTGTGAAGTAGGCTGTGGAGGTGGCGATAATATCAAGGCCATGATCAAATGGTGCGGCGATAAGAAAATCCAGGCTAGTTTTACCGGGATAGATATCAAAGAAACCTGCATAGATTATGCCAGGGAGAACCTTGCGGGAAATGATAACATCCATTGGATACACAGTGATTATAAAGATGTGCACTTCGAAAACAAGCCCGACATCATCTTCTCCTCCCTGTTCTGCCATCATTTCATAGATGAAGAACTCAGTGATATTGTCCGATGGAAAATGGAGAACTCAAAGCTTGGTTTTTTCATCAACGACCTGCACCGTAACCCGATCGCATTTTACTCGATCAAATTGCTTACCCGTTTTTTTTCCTCATCATACCTGGTAAAAAATGATGCACCCCTGAGCGTGCAGCGGGGGTTTTCAAAAAAAGACTGGTTAAACATTTTCAATAAAGCAGGGCTCAGCCCGCGTATCAGCTGGGAATGGGCATTCCGCTGGCTGATCATATGTAAAAAATGATCCCGGAAAATACATACGACGTGGCCATTGCAGGCGGTGGACTGGCAGGATTAACGCTGGCCATTCAGATGAGGATGAAAGGCCATTCAGTGATCCTTTTTGAGAAAGAACGATACCCTTTTCATCGTGTCTGTGGAGAATACATTAGCCTGGAATCCCTGGGCTTTCTGAAGTCATTAGGTATTGATCCGGAAGACATGGATTGCCCAGTGATCAACCATCTGATCGTTTCTGCACCAGACGGCACCCTAATCAAACAGGAACTGCCGCTCGGCGGATTCGGCATCAGCAGGTATAGGCTAGACCATCGACTGGCTACCATCGCAAGAGAATTGGGAGTGATATTAAAGGAGGCCGACAAAGTTCAAGAGCTCCGGTTCAAAGAAGGATATTTCGAGATCAGGTCGGCCTCCGGCATATATACCAGCCTGGTCGCGGCCGGATGTTTTGGCAAAAGATCAAACCTGGATATTAAATGGAAACGAGGCTTCACAGAGAAAAAACCTTCCAAGCTCAATAACTATATCGGGGTAAAATATCATGTCAAAACTGACTTCCCATTGGATACCATAGCCCTCCATAATTTTTCTGACGGGTATTGTGGAATATCTGCCGTGGAAGATGGCAGGTATTGTCTTTGTTATTTGACAACTGCATCCAACCTCGAGCGCAACGGCCATTCTATTGAGAAGATGCAGGAAAATATTTTGTTTCGTAATCCGTACCTGGAAAAAATTTTTACCACCGCGGAATTTTTATGGGAGCAGCCAGTGACCATTTCCCAGATCAGCTTTGAAACCAAATCGATGTTTGAAGATCATGTGCTGATGATCGGTGATGCGGCAGGAATGATCACCCCGCTTTGTGGAAATGGAATGAGCATGGCTATGCATGCCAGTAAGCTGGCAGCGAATTACCTGGAAAAATTCCTTAAAAAGGAAATCAGCCGGACTGAAATGGAGATCAGCTATACCCGGGACTGGGATAAAGCATTTTCCAGCCGGCTGAAAATGGGTCGGTTCATTCAGTCGTTATTCGGCAAACCTGCCATTACAAATCTCTTCATCCGGGCCATGAAACCCTTCCCCTTCCTGGTTCGGGAATTGATCAGAAAAACCCATGGCCAGCCATTTTAGCCTTAACTTTATGGCATGATCTCTCCTAAACATACACTGGTACTTGGGGCTTCGGACAATCCGGCCCGGTACAGTAATATGGCTATACAAAGATTAAGGCGTGGAGGCCATCCGGTGAAGGCGGTAGGTAAGCGCCATTCCATTGTTGGGGATGTGCCCATAGAAACGGCTACCAAAGACTGGATGGATATTCATACCGTTACCCTTTACCTGAATAAAGACCACCAGAAACAATACCAGGACTATATCATCTCCCTCGATCCGGACAGGATCATATTCAATCCCGGTGCAGAGAACCCGGAACTGGAAAAAATGGCCAAAGAGAAAGGCATCAGTACCTTGAATGCCTGTACGTTGGTGATGCTTTCTACCGGACAATATTGATTGGATACACAGAAACACAGAGTATAACAGGAGACGCAGAGCGTCAAATGCCTGATTACCCTCTCTGTGCCTCCGCTTCCCTCTCTGCGTCTCTGCGTTATACTCTGTGTTTCTGTGTAATATTTTTCGTAACTTGTAAAAACCCCATTAATCTATGCTTACAAATCTTACTGACTCAGAGAACCAGTCAAGAAAAGCGCTATGGCGCCGGTTTAATGGCGACCATATCACTTCCCCTATTAAAGAAGCCGTTGAAGATGCCATCTGCCGGGAAACGGAAGCAGGCTACAAATTAAAAGTGTGTATAGGAACAGATTCCCAGGTGAAAGGAGACGAAACAGAATTTGCCACCGTGATCGTCTTCCTCAGGGAAGGCCGGGGCGGGTTCATGTTCATCCACAACGAAAAAACCCGCCAATCTTTCTCCATTAAGGAGAGAATGCTGGTGGAAGTAGCTAAGAGTATTGAGATCGCATATGAACTTTGCGATCTTTTTACTTTATATGATGTGGACATGGAAGTTCATGCCGACATTAATACCAATCCACATTTCAAAAGCAATGAAGCACTTAGGGAAGCGATGGGCTATATCCTGGGAATGGGATTTGCCTTCAAAGCCAAACCCGAAGCATTTGCGAGTAGTTCCTGTGCGAATAAAGTAGTTAATTAGATAGTAAGTTAGAGAGATAGGGAGATAGGGAGCCTTTCGCCCTATCTCTCTAACTTACTATCTTCTTGCAGTATCCCTCCAATAAACTCAAGCATCTTATTCCTTCCCGTCTTCTTCACCGCGCTGGTCACAAAATACGGCGGCAGTTCTTCCCAGTTTTCTTTCAATTTTTCCAGGAATGAATCCACATGATGAGAAACAGTTCGCTGGTTTTCCTTATCCGATTTAGTGAATACTATAGCAAA
>JAHEFC010000370.1 GCA_024640385.1 Sphingobacteriales bacterium | reverse complement strand
AAATCATGTTAATTACATCAAAGTTCTTCCTGCCTTACAAAATCCGAAATCGGAACAAGTGTATAATGACGCTTCAATGTATTAATAACATATTTGAAGACCCGGATCTTTTGATCGCTTCCAATATTCATTCCCGGGAAAAAAGCCAGCGACTTGATCATATCCCCCCCTATCAGATCCAGTGGATGTAACAGGTAACTTGGTCTTGTCCCAGTCAACTTGCAAAGAAAAATTGCCATTTGCAGGTAAGTTTTCATCACAAAAAAAGATATCCCACTTAGATATACCAGGTAACTCAAATGAAAAGGTAAACGAAATACAGGGATTACGGTAACCGGGAGCTCCAGCAATCGCCTGCCTTCTTTTAACTGATGATGATAAGGCTTATTAGACCTGAACACATCCTTAAAGCTTCCAAACAGCTCTTTGCGCGCTTTCTTCTCTTCCTCCGGAAGGTCAGATTTCGAAAAATAATAACTCCTGGCAATAGGCCCGATCCAGGTAGGCAACGTTGAAGCATCATACAAATATCCCCGCTCAGCCAAAACCTCCAGAAGATCCTTGCTCCAACTGAAGCCAGGTCCCCTAAAGCCTTCCGGCCGCTTACCCATTGTTTTTAAAATGGCCTCTTCCGCTTCTATGATCTCCGTTTTCACCTGTTCATAACTATATGTCTGCAGCCATGATTCATGATGATAAGAATGGTTCCCCACTTCATGGCCACGCTCAGTGATCATGGACAGATACTTCCTGTTCTCCTCGCTCTCCGTGTCTTTCCCAACTATAAAAAAAGTAATCTTCAATTCAAGCTCGTCCAGAACATCCAGGATATAGGGAATGAAAATATCAAAATAGGACGGATAACGATCCCAACCTTCGTCACCGTGGATCTTCATATAAGACCATTGGTTATCCAGGTCAAGTGAAATACAGGCTGATTTTTTTCTCTTGTTCATCGGATTATATTATTTCCCTGAGCTTTTGTTCCGCAACCTGTATGGTTTCATTCACATTCAATGTGCCATTGATGATCTGCGCAGAATTCACAATGTAAAAATTCTCCAGGGAGGTTTTGATCGGAGGGAGTTTTACTGAATAATCAATGGTTGGTAAAGCAAATACATATCTTGCATTCGAAGCTCCCCAGAACACGATATCTTCCTCTGAAATATGCGGATACATCCTGAATAAAGCCCCAAGAAATATACTCCTAAGCTCTTCATCCGTTTTATCAAACAATGGATCATCAGGATTTACATATTTGGGAAGATATACCAACGAGTACCCTTCTGTTTCCTTTTTGTCGATCAACGCCGTCATCTCAATGATACCTGTGAATGGAGTCCAGGTATCGATAATATTGGTCACATAATAAGACGAAATGGGCTTTTTCAATAAAATCGAAGGACAGATCACACCAAGGTATTTGATCCCTGAATGCTTTTCCTTCTCTGAAGCTGAAAGATCTTCCGACAAAGCCAACGAGAGCGGTGCTGAAAGTGTCGAGATCACATGGTCAAACAAATCACTGTTGCCGCTTGCATCCGTCAGTTTCAGCTTACCCGAATCATCCTTTTGCACTTGCTTTGCCTTAGCCCCATATCTGATCTCCACGCCCAGTTGTTGCAGATGCTCACTGAACCGGGTATTGATCTTTTCATATCCACCCGGCAGGTATCCGAACATCTCCTTTTTTAAACCACTTTTCCGTGCCGCGTACATCCTCTGAATGGTAGTCCAGATAAATGAAGCTGAAGTGTTTCTATAATTATCACCAAGTTTGGCTTTTAACAATGGAAGCCAGATCTTATTGAATACGCTTTTACCACTTAGTTTTTGCAGCCAGTCTGAAACATGTATTTTTTCAAGACTTTTCCAGTCACTGACCCTGGAAGCATAGAGTATGGTAGCACCCAGCCTGAATTTATCTATCAGGTTCAGTGGTGGGAATTTCATGTATTCAACCAGGTTAGACATTGAATACAGCTTACCATCTGAATAGAAGCCGGTTTTCGTCTCAACCCATTTTAATTCTTCTTCCAACCCTATTTCTTTCAGGATCTTCCTTGTATTCAGATCAGAAAGTAAGATCACATGATAAAAACTATCCCAGGTCAGGTTCCCCATCTTCTTTGAACCCGTGAGGCCGCCTAACTTATTATCAGACTCGTATATGGTTACCCTATGACCGGCCTGGCGGAGCCTTAAAGCAATGGTCATTCCAAGGATACCCCCTCCTATGATTCCCCAGGTTTTTGGCTCTGTCATAATTAAATTGAAACTTTTCCGGTCACATATCTTTTGCCGGACAATATAAACGAAAAGCCATTATACAAAGGAATGGTATCAACTGGCACAGGATCAACGATTTCACAACCGGTTGAACAGGTTTTTGCAAGTCGCTGCACATCAGGGAACCTGACCTTGTTGTATTCATCAGACACATAGTTCTCATTATAGAAATTGATGAGATCTGCCAGTTCCAATGCCATGCCTCTTTCCATTGCCAAAAAACTCTCATATACAAAGTCTGCAAAATCATTTGCCGGCTCCAGTACTCCCCTGCCAATACCTGTGTATTTGATCGGTGTTTTGTCAAAATCTGCCCTATTGAAAATATTACAGGCATCCATCAGGCCAACCACGTTCCCGCATGCTGCTATTCTTTCAAAATTGTCAATATAGAATTTATGTGCCGTGCAAACAATTACATAATCGGCAAAATCCAGTGCCTGGCCCAGGTCTGAAGTGAGGTGATCCTGCTGTCCGTACCGGAGTATATTCTGATCATCCGGCTTCACATAAGGATCATGCATCAAATAATTCACATTGTTTTCTTTCAGGTAATTCGCCAGCATCAGGGTTGGAGAGTTTCTTGTATCCTCTGAATTAAACCGGTAAGCCACACCCAGGAGGGCAATTTTTTTGTCATGCAAATTGCCGAATTCTTTTTCAGCCTGTAAAAAACTGTACTTAGGAGACTGATCATTGATCTTACGCGATTCCAGGATAAGGCTCCTGGACGTATCACTTCCTTTCTCAATGTTCCTCCACCATAATAAAATACCATCTTTAGGCAGGCAATGTCCTCCTACTCCCAGCATGGGAATAAGGATACCGCCACTGGGAACAGCATTCGGATCAAAACTGGCAGCGTCGGACTGGGACAATCTCCTGTTCACTTTTTCCCTGACCTTGTAAAAATCTATATTCCTTTCATCACAATACCTGACTACTTCTGTTGAAAAAGCAATTCTGACATCCCGATATGCGTTTTCCAGCGTTTTTACTATTTCTGCTGTAAGACTATTGGTCTGCAGCATCTGGCCATTGATCACAATGCGCTTATATAACTCGGCGATCAGTTTTGGCGTTTCAGGATGCAGGCCTCCGGCAAGTTTATCAGATTCCCTGATCCTTTCCACCAGCCTTCCAGGCATTACCCTGTTCGGACTGTTACCTAATAGAATGTCCTTCCCTTCTTCCAGCCCATATTTGTGGAAGTGTTCGCGAAACAGCGTATCCATTGTTGTTGGCGCCAGGGTAGATTCAAAAATGACCAGCGGAACTTTACCGGCTGGCTTCTTTGCAAGGGCTTCAGCAAGTTTATGCAGGCCGCCAAACATAGGCCCATAATCAGGTTCTAACCCTTTTTTATCAGTTTGAATGCAAACCAATACAACATCCGCATCAGTAAGTACAGAAAAATCATGGCTGGCAGAAAGTATCCCGTCTTGCACCGCCTGGGCAGTGATCAGGTCCAGTTCCGGCTCAATACCTCCGATCACTGATCTTCCGCTATTGATCGCATCTACCTTCCATCCTGAGTTTTCGGAATTGCGTTGAACAACAACAACTTTTGCAGGTTCATCTGTACCGATCCGGATCTTTGCATTTGCCAGCATACTTGCCATCGGCATACCAACAATGCCTGGACCGATGACGCCTATTTTACTTACTTTCCAATTACCCAAACTGAGGGGTGAAGCTGGTGACTCCATAACTTAGCTTTTTCTATATTTTAGTTATCTATGAATTGATTATACCATAATTCCAGTGACAGCATCCCCCACAACCCCCGGCTGAATGGCTGTTCTGAGTTGATCAGCCTTTCCACTTTTTGTGTATTGAGAATACCCCTTTCCCTTGACTTCTTTGACACTAAAGTATCCATGATAAAATCCTTAGCCTTGTTCCTGGACCATATCTGCAATGGCACAGGGAAACCCATTTTGTCTTTTCTGTTCAGGATCTCTTCCGGCATGATGTCTTTAATGGACTTTTTCAACAGATACTTCATTTCACATCCTTTGAATTTCATACCTACCG
>JAHEFC010000369.1 GCA_024640385.1 Sphingobacteriales bacterium | reverse complement strand
GGATTATCCCATTTGAAACTATTGAAGCTGCCAGTGTTACGGTAAGCATTTGTTGTCTGGAACAAAGCATCTTTCAAACTACCGCTGTTGGCCAGTTCCAGGTACCATTCGCTTTCATGATTGCCGTTGAAATCGCCCGTTAATATCACATCCTTATTTCCTGCGATCGATTTAATTTTCTGGAGTATCAGTTTGCTGCTTTCCACCCTGGCCTTTACGCCCTGGTGATCGTAATGTACATTGAATACGTAAAAAGTCTTCTTCAGTTTTTTATCTTCCAGTTTCAGCCAGGTACAGATCCTGTTCAATCGCGCATCCCAACCGGGTCCGGGTTTCTCTGGCGTTTCAGAAAGCCAGAAATTTCCCTGGTCCAGCAATTTGAAACGATCTTTCCTGATGAAGATGGCAGAGTGTTCGCCTTTTGATTTTCCATCGTCCCTGCCAATGCCGTAGTATGCATATTCCGGTAATTGTTTCTGCAGGTCTTCGAGCTGATTTTTCAGGCCTTCCTGTGTGCCTAAAATATCAAAACCATGAAACCGTATTAGCGAAGCACAGATGGGAGACCTGTTCACCCAAAGATTGCCGGAATCTCCGGGATTATCATAACGGAGATTGAAAGTTCCAACGATGAGGTTTTGCGACATGGAATTTTTGATCAGGGTCAATGAAAGAACCAGAATAATCACTGATCTGGGCATGTGGAATCGATTTGATTTGAAAGATATGAAATCAATTATCAGGTTTCCCACATTCTCAAATTCTCACATTATTCAGTATCCATATTGCTGAAACAGGTCTTCAATGACTTTTGCCTGTCGGCCGCCGTAGCGGGCAATGAATGCCGTTTTGAAGTCCTGGATATTTTTTACGTCTTTATTCATCACGCTGAATATCTGACCGCAGCTATAACCGCTGACCTTATCTATGACTGCCGGGTTGGAAAAGAGTTCGATGTCCGGATCCATCAGGTCGTAAAATAATCCTTTTGGGATCCAGTAACTGGGATCCAGTTTTCTGTTTGGGTTATAAGATTCAAGGAAGTGAATATGGCTGCTGAATTCCGACTGATTCGAGAACAGCAAAACGTCCCTGTTTTCGTCTATTAATCCCTGCTCTGGGAATGCGGTAGACTGTAATCCATATTCTTTATCAGTAAATAAATGCCCGATCGTATAGGCCCATGCTTCGCCCAGGGCGATCATTCCTGCTTTTTCTGTGCAGCAGGCCCCGTAATAGCCTTCACCCTTATTGGTAGCTTCGGCAAGACCGAACCTTGCCCACCACACTGTTCCTACAACTTTATAATGGCTTGCATGTGCCAGTTCATGCATAACCAGTTCATTATACCTGTCTGTAGTAAGGAATGAAGGATCTCCGCCATAACCGTAGGTGATATCAGGCGCCCTGGTTCTTAGAAATTCTGTAACTGCAATCGCTGCTACCCCTGTTACAGGATTCATAGCTGTGAGCGTGCCTATGATCAATGCTTCGCCAGCAATGAATGCTGCGGTATTGTCTTCCATGATGCTTTGCATCATATAGGTATTTCCGTGGCCGGAGGATTTTTTAGCACTTAAGATGATGTTGAGTTTTTGCGGGGGTGTGCCAATTGAAGATCTGGCGCAGAGTTTATGATAATCCCAAAGGGCGTTATGGGCAACCGCGGCGCACCATTGGCTTGTTGCAACAGTTCCGGTTTGATCAGGGTATTCAATGTTGAAAGAGTGCAGACAATCCAGGTTGTCCCATCTGCCAAAATTGATCTTCACGGGGAAGAACTGTTCGAAAATCCTTTTGGGTCTTGTCCGGGATATATTGGCGTGTTCGTTTTTGAATTTTGCAATGATTGTGTATTTGTTTCGATAGTATTTGCCAGACCTGAATTCACCGTTCAGGTCTGTATATAGTCTTTCGGTTTTAAACAGCCTTCTGATCACAATCCTCACGCCAGGAACCGGATGAAGGGAATGGTCTGTAAGCAGGTTATTTCTGACCATTACCCTGCCGGAAGGATTGTGACTACAGTCTGCCGCACCAGCCATCGTGCTTTCCGTATTTGTTGCTTCTGATTTCGAACCATATAAGCCGTGATCGAATAGGTTATTGGTCAGTTTGAGGGCCTCGTTTTCCCATGCCGGATCATTGGGTGGTATGTTCATTCTGTCCAGCACCTCCACCTTAATACCTGGCGGAAAAATATAATTACTTTCCACTATTGCGTAGTAGTCCGGGATGTCTTCTTCTCCTTTTCCTGGCTGTTCATAATAGTCTCCCTCGGAGATCAATTCCCGGTCAAGGGGATATTCGAAGAGGTCCAGATCTTCCTTTTCCAGAATGTTCAGCTGCTTATAATCACTGGGTGTGAATTTTACATAAAGATGGGTGACCGGAAGAGGGGCAGGATACTTTCCATACACGTTACGGTAGGCTTTTGTCATATTGGGAACCAGGTAAGGATTGCTGAGTCTTTCTCCCAGTATGGTCGGGTGTTCAAGGGTGTCTTGGTAATTCTCTGACAGGAGGCTGCAGTCAAAACATACTGGCTTAGTTGCCGTGGGGAAATAAACTGGATCTGTTTTACTGCAGGATAGAATAGAAATCAGCCCTATCGTGATCAAGGCGTTTCTCACTGTCCCGGGTGTTTTAGGTCATGATAAAGTTAACCCAAAACGATAAGTTAAAGGGCGGTTGCGGCACTGATATTGGTCATACATTGACTATCTTCGCGGGGTTTATGAAAACAAGGTCGCTAAAGAAGGACAAGGTCAATATCATCACCCTGGGGTGCAGCAAGAACATGGTGGACAGCGAAGTGCTGAGCGGCCAGTTGCTGGCCAATGATATCGACGTGGTGCATGAGAACCGCAAGAAGGACCATAACATCGTGATCATAAATACCTGCGGTTTTATTGATAAAGCCAAAGAGGAGTCGGTCAATACGATATTAGAGCAGGTGGAATTGAAGAAAAAAGGTAAGCTGGAGAAAGTTTATGTGACGGGTTGCCTGAGCGAACGTTACCGAAATAACCTGGAAGAGGAGATCCCGGAAGTGGATGCTTTTTTCGGTACCATGGAGCTTCCGCAGATACTGAAACGGTTTGAAGCGGATTATAAAGCTGAACTGGTTGGGGAAAGGCTGCTGGCCACGCCGTCTCATTATGCCTATATGAAGATCAGTGAGGGCTGTAACCGCACCTGTTCTTTCTGCGCTATTCCCCTGATGCGCGGCAAACATGTGAGCCGGCCGATAGAAGAATTGGTCAAAGAAGCAGAAACCCTGGTAAAGCGGGGCGTGAAAGAGATCATGCTGATCGCGCAGGAGCTGACTTATTACGGACTCGATATTTACAAGAACAGGGAACTACCAAAGCTATTACATGCCCTGGCAGATGTAGAAGGACTGGAATGGATCAGGCTGCATTATGCTTATCCTTCCAAATTTCCCCTGGAGATCATCGATGTAATGAAAGAGCGTGAGAATATTTGCAATTACCTGGATATGCCTTTGCAGCATGCAGCCAATAATATGCTGAAGGCCATGAAAAGGCAGATCAACAGGGAAGAGATGAATGAGCTGATCGCCGAGATCCGTGGCAAACTTCCGGAGATCTGCCTGAGGACAACATTGATCGCGGGCTTCCCCGGTGAAACTGAAGATGATGTGGAAGAACTGAAAGGATTTTTACAGGAGCACCGGTTCGACAGGGTGGGGATATTCACCTATTCTCATGAAGAGGGCACATCTGCGTACGACCTGGTGGATGATGTACCACAGGATGTTAAAGAGGAGAGGGCACGTGAAGTGATGGAGGTGCAGCAGGAGATCAGTTATGAAAAGAACCAGGAAAAACTGGGCAGGGTGTTTAAAGTACTGATAGATAAAAAAGAATCAGGAAGATATCTTGGTCGCACTGAATTTGATTCGGTGGAAGTTGACAACGAAGTGATCGTGCATGCGGATCGTGCATTAAAGCCCGGGGAGTTTGTACAGGTGAAGATCACTAAGGCTTATGATTTCGACCTTGAAGGAGAACTGGTTCAATAAAAAAACAAAACTTTTGCTGTGAATTCTACCTCGCGGTTTCTGCCATATGAAAAAACGGGTATGTTCTCCGGTCTTGTACTGGATTACCTGAATGGAAAGGATGAAGTAAAAACGCTTTACAAACACCCGGTGGATCTCAAAGGTGTGAAAGCCGCCATTGAAGCGCGTAAGACTTTTCCTACAGACAGGGCCCTGCTGGCAGATGTATTCACCACATTTTACAACGATCATGCACACCCGAAGCAGCTTAATAATATAGAATTGCTGCGTTCCGAAAATACATTTACCATT